>DROB01000151.1 GCA_011321985.1 Gammaproteobacteria bacterium
ATGAGTTTCATTGTGTTAATATGTGGATTGAGGAAGTGACTGATTATAATGCTCTATTTTATACAAATTTGACCATTTATGCATTTTTACAGTTTTTAGAAGGTGGTTGAAGCCCTTGATATGTAAGGGGAAATGGAAGGAAAAATATTGTCTGAATATGTACAGGTAAGGCAAATTACTGTATTATGGGCGGATTATGCAGACGCAATTGCCTGGTATGTTGTCGGAAACATTGAATTTTGTGCGTCAGGTTGAGCTTAACCGGACAATCGAGGGTGTTTATCCGGTATCAAAACTTGTTCGTTTGAGTGAAACATTAGCTAGTGACGAGGGTCTGGTCACGGTAAAGCTTGAATTCGGTGACTGTGTCGGCTTTGCGTGTCTGAAAGGCAAGGTCTCTGCAACTTTGGTCGCTGAATGTCAGCGTTGTCTGGATCCGGTGGAAACAGCGGTATCGGGAGAGTTTAAGTTTGCTCTGATTCACAGTGAAGAAGAGATGGAGCTTCTTCCTGAAGAGTTAGAGCCTTACCTGGTCGAAGGTGAGGAGCAATCGGTTATCGATTTAGTCGAAGATGAATTGCTCCTGAGTTTGCCGATGGTGAGCGTGCATGAAAAAGCCTGTTCTGATTTTATGTCAAAACAGAACAAAGCAGCGCAGGCAGCGATACAGGCTGATAGAGATGCGGAGAGGGAAGCATCTAATCCGTTTGCAGCTTTGAAGTCCATGCAGGGGCAATCAAAGAAGGGCGATAAATTTAATTAATTTTTTAGAGCAGATTAGTCGTCTGCGAAATACAGTTTAGGAGAGTTCCGTGGCAGTTCAAAAGAGCAGAAAATCACGTTCAAAACGCGGTATGCGCCGTTCACATGATGCGATCGGTGGGGCAACGTTATCTGTTGATCCTACATCAGGTGAAACACATTACCGTCATCACATCACAGCTGATGGGTACTACAAAGGTCGCAAAGTGGTTAACACTGGCGACGCATTTGAAGATTAATATTATCAATCGTCAATCACTGCTCGTCTGAGCGGTGATGGATGATTTGTAATATTTATGGCGACAATAGCATTAGATGCCATGGGTGGAGACTTCGGTCCTGAAGTCGTTATCCCTGCTGCACTCCATGCAGTAAACAAATTCAACGATATCCGCATCATCCTGGTGGGTGATGAGGCGCGTTTGCGAGACTGTGCCAGACAGCAGGGCATCGATCTGGATGAGCACTTTGAGATCCAGCATGCCTCTCAGGAAGTAGCGATGCACGAGGATCCGCGTCACGCCGTGCGTAAGAAAAAAGATTCTTCTATGCGTGTGGCGATAGATATGGTGAAACAAGGACGCGCTAAAGCCGTTGTCAGTGCCGGTAATACCGGAGCTCTGATGGCGACGGCTAAATTTGTTCTCAAGACCTTACCCGGCATCGAGCGCCCAGCTATATGCACCACCATCCCTTCTTACGGTGGGCACACACAGATGCTGGATCTGGGTGCCAACGTCGATAGTAGTGCCGAACAGCTGTTTCAGTTCGCGGTGATGGGCTCCGTGCTGGCAGAAGTGGTCGATAATACGTACAAACCAAAAGTAGGCTTGCTTAATATCGGCTCGGAAGACAGTAAAGGAAATGCGCAGGTAAAAGAAGCAAACAAATTATTACTGGATGGTCCGTTTAATTATATCGGTTTTGTCGAGGGCGATGATATCTATACGGACAAGGTCGACATCGTCGTGTGTGATGGTTTTGTCGGTAACGTATCATTGAAAACGATGGAAGGTGTCGCGAAGATGATATCGACCATGATGCGTGAAGAATTTAAAAGATCACCCTTTTCGATGCTGGCGGGTCTGATTTCGAAGCCGGTTCTGAAGCGGTTCAAGAAGCGTGTTGATCCGAGAAGGTATAATGGTGCCTCTATGCTAGGTCTGACCGGCATAGTGATAAAAAGTCATGGCAGTGCTGATGTGTTGAGTTATGCCAACGCTATCAAGATAGCATTGATGGAAGCTGAGAAATCAGTACCTGATCATATCCGTGAATGCATGGAACCCGTACTGGCTGATAAGTTGTCTGGTCAGGTCGCCTCAATAACAAAAACAACAACAGCAGAAAAAGTGCAAATGGAGTCAGAAACGTGAGTTATGCAAAAATAGCGGGCACCGGCAGTTATCTGCCTGAAAAAACGCTGACCAATGCTGAGCTGGAAAAAACAGTCGATACTACCGATGAATGGATTCGTTCACGTACGGGTATAGAGGAGCGCCACATCGCAGCCGATAATGAATACACTGTCGACCTGGCTGAAAAAGCGGCACGTAAAGCGATGGCCGCAGCCGGGGTGACCAAAGATGATATAGATCTGGTCATCGTCGGAACCTCGACCCCTGACCGTGTTTTTCCGAGTACCGCCTGTCTGTTGCAGCAACGGCTGGATATCCACGGCTGTGCAGCATTCGATGTGCAGGCAGTCTGTACCGGATTCGTCTACGCGTTGGGTATCGCTGACAAGTTTTTCCGTGCGGGTTCGGCAAAATGCGCCCTGGTCGTCGGTGCTGAAACACTATCCCGGATTATTGACTGGAATGACCGGAATACCTGTGTCCTGTTCGGTGATGGTGCCGGTGCTGTAATCCTCAGGGAGAGTGACGAACCCGGTATCCTTTCGACACATCTGCATGCTGATGGTGAGTATGAAAGTCTGTTGACGGTAAATTATGGTGTGTCTACGGGTGCGGATAAGATCCTCGAGGGTGCAGGGGGCATCCAGATGAAAGGGAATGAAGTCTTTAAGATGGCAGTCAATACACTGGGTCGCATCGTCGATGAAACGCTGGCATTTAATAACATGGATAAATCGGATATCGACTGGCTGGTTCCCCATCAGGCAAATATCCGGATCATCAATGCTACAGCGAAAAAGCTGAAGATGTCGACTGACCATGTCGTGGTCACCGTTAACAAGCACGGTAATACATCAGCGGCTTCTGTTCCGCTTGCACTCGATACCGCGGTGCGTGATGGCAGGATCAAACGTGGTGAAACCTTGTTGCTCGAAGCTTTTGGTGGCGGGTTTACCTGGGGTTCTGCACTGATAAAATATTAGGAGCCGGGGTTTTATCGTGAGTTCGACATGGCTATTCTGAGTGGTATTCCAGTGCTTCATTGTCGGACGATTGAAGCGACGCTGGATTTTTATCAGCAGAAACTTCAGTTCGTCATGGTTAAAAAACGGGAGTCCGAAGGCAGGCTACAATGGGCTCATCTGATGAATGCCTCTACTACGCTGATGCTGCAGCGTACCGAAGTATCACTTCCTGATCAGCAACAAGAGAACATATCATTATATTTTTTTGTTAGTAATATCAAAGAAATGCGGCATATATTTAAAGTTAAATATGGCATAGATACCTGTCTGGCCACCACGCCATATCATATGCACGAATGCGATGTACAGGATCCTGAAGGTAACAGGATAACCCTCGGGCAGAAACTGGAACCAGAAAAGTAAGTTTTAGTCTTGTCGATACCAGGGGCGGACGAAGGGTAACGATGAACTTTGTCACCGATCCATAGTAATGGTTCTGATGCATAAAGTCTTCAGCTGTTGTTCAGAGCAGAAATAATCTATACTCATTTCTAATCGAGAGAGGCACCGAACAGGAGGCTAAATGAATAACAGATGTGCTAATTCAAAAATGCGGGTGATCACCAAAATAGGTGGCTGCATCACGATTCTGGCAGTGCTGGTTCTGGGCGGCTGCTCGATCACTGATCTTACTTCTGATGCAGTAGATACGGTAACACCTGATATTACATTGAACCGCTTTGTCGATGTACGGCTTGCTTCCATACAGCAGGAAGCCGCTCGTGGTGAAGGAGAAAATCTGGATGCACTGGCTCAGCTTATGGGTAAGACAGATAGACGGGCATTTTCCAGCTGGATGCACGACAATTATAATGCTCTGTTTTCTGATCTGGAAAAGCCATCACAGCTGATCTCACGTATAGAAGCACACGGGAATGATTTAATATAAGATTTTTTGCAAAAAACGCCGCAGGGCAAACGCCTCTGCGGCGTTTTTTTATTGCTGGCTATAAAATATTTTCCTTTAAACAACATTAACTTACAGTAATATTCTAATTTAAAAAAGATGGATTTTTATATTGTTTTCTGTGCTGATGCTGATATACAATTAGCGCTCCAATTAAATGAAAGAATGGAGCTGTAATGGCAGATCGTGAAACGGGTACTGTAAAGTGGTTCAATAACTCTAAAGGATTTGGCTTTATTGAAAGAAAAGATGGTGAAGATGTCTTTGTACACTTCAATCAAATTCGTGGTGATGGTTACAAGTCGTTAGCCGATGGTCAAACTGTAGAGTTTACCGTTGTAAAAAGCGATAAAGGCTTTCAGGCGGAAGACGTCTCTCCTTGCTAGTATCTGAATAACCGGGTGGGTTTTGCCCGGTCGTAATTGAGAAAAAGAACCTGGCTGAATTTTAGCCTGGCTGAGATTGCAATTGCTTCACTTAAGGTTTTCCTTTGTGCCGTGCGACGGCGCGTCTAAATAAAACCTGTCTATAATTATAACGGCCTGGACCTGACTGTGTAGACATCGTCAGCGTGACTAGAAACTCTTCGTAACAGCGCGACCCCCGTGTTTTTATTCAACCTCTGTTCGCGGTATAAATTCCGCTCCTACAAGTGACACTAACCTGTAGCAGCGGTTTGCAAACCGCGATGCCACGCTCTTACAGATTATCGTCCTCTGATGTATATGAGTAACGGTAGGTAATGCCCACCCTACAAAAAAAGGTTAACAAATCTGTGTTTTTCTCTGTACCTCTGCGGTTAATCGCTTTTAATCTTTTAAAGATGAAAACGTCGGGTTACGCTACGCCAACCCGACCTGCAAAAAAACTAAGAAAGGTTTTATTGGCGTTTTTTTCGCGTATTTTGCACCCCAGGGTGCCGCTTCGTTCGGGCGCGTCCTTCGCGGCAAATATGTTTCTAAATTTTTCAACGTCCACTATGCGTGGAAAATAGCCGTCTGGTAGTAATTAAAGCAAAACTTCCAGATCAGACCGATTGTGCGCGCTCCAGCATCTCATCAGCATGAGCAAGCGACTGTTCGGTAATTTCGACACCACTTAACATACGTGCAATTTCCCGTCGGCGCTGTTCCTCATCCAGCGTTACTACCTGGCTGGTGGTGTGTTTTTTCAGGGTCTGTTTTTCTACACGTAGGTGATGGTGCGCCTGAGAGGCTACCTGAGGGAGATGGGTGATACAGATTACCTGATTATTTCCACGGGTACTCGGCTGACCCAGTATGCGTAGATGTCGGCCAACAATTTCTGCGATGCCTCCACCTACGCCACTGTCGACCTCATCGAAGATAAGGGAAGGTATCTTGCTGTTGTTTGCAATGATCATCTGAATCGCCAGACTGATACGGGCGAGTTCACCGCCCGATGCAACCCGTGATATAGGTTTACATGACTGTCCGGCATTAGCGGTGACAGTAAATTCGATCTGATCGAGGCCATACGCGGAACGTCTGGATGTCGAAGGATTGAAGACGATCTCGAACCTGCCACCGGTCATGCCTAATGTTTGCATCGACTGAGTAATTTTTTTATTCAGTTTAGTGGCGGCTTTTTTACGGCTGGTCGTCAGTGTCTCACAGGCTTTCAGGTATTTATCTTCCAGCTGTTCCTGTTGTCTGCTTAATTCTTCCAGGCGTTCATCGACGTGATCGATGTCATCCAGTTCTTCCTGTAGTTCCTTGTGTAAAGTGTGTAATGTTTCTGGTTCTACGCGATGTTTACGCGCCAGGTCCAGTATGTTCTGTATGCGTTGTTCTGTTGCTGCAAGTTCTACAGGATCGACTTCGATGTTGTCACGATATCCCTGCAGTAATGAGACACTCTCGTCGATCTGGACCAGTGCTTCGGTCAGCATCTCAGAAGCAGGAGAAAGGTTTTCATCGAGTTCGTTGAGACCGGTGAGTGAGGCGATGATATGTGAGACGGCTGATTGCACATTTGTGCTCTCATCTTCACTCAACATATGGAGGGCCTGCTCGACCGTAGTATTCAGTCTCTCTGCATTCGCCATGCGTTTGTGCTGGCTATCAAGTGTTCGGTATTCGTTTTCTTCGATGGCCAGGGTATCCAGTTCCTGTGTCTGAAAACGTAACAGATCAAGTCGATCATTTTGTTCATTGCTGCTCTGTTGCAGGTGGTGTAACTGCTCCTCTGTCAGTTTTAGCTCGACATAGATGTTGCTTACTGTCTCTAACAGTGGTGCGTGGCTGGCATAGTCATCCAGCAGTTGTCGTTGCACGGAAATTTTCATCATCGACTGGTGTTCGTGTTGTCCGTGGATATCGATGAGCATCTCTGCCAGTTCACGGATGAGCTGCAAGTTGACCGGTGTGCCGTTTATATAGGCACGAGATCGTCCGTCTTTCGAGATCCTGCGTCGCAGGATGCATTCATCATCCGTGTTTAATTCCTGTGCGACCAGCCAGACAGAAACATCGTTAAGTTGTTTTATGTCAAATTCAGCGACGATCTCGGCAAATTCATTACCCTGTTTGATGCTGTCGTTATCGGCACGGTCTCCGAGGACCAGGTTCAGGGCTCCCAGAAGAATGGATTTTCCCGCACCGGTCTCACCGGTAAGCGCTGTCATGCCCGCATTAAAATCCAGTTCGAGCTCATCGATGATGGCAAAGTTTCTGATGTATAGATGTTTTAGCATATGAGTTTGTCATCCTGGTATGACGACAGTGTAAAGCTTAGTTGTGTTCGCTCCAGTGTAGCTTGGCACGTAAAATCTCGAAATAATCATGCTGCCTGGGATGCAGTAGTGTGATTTTATCTGATTTACGTCTTACTGTAATATGATCTCCTACGAGAACATCTGTCGACAGGTGTCCGTCACAGGTGGCCTGTGCGATACCGTCTTTGGTGTTGCATATCAATATCTTTATCTGCGAATCAGCATCCACAACCAATGGTCGGTTACTCAAGGTATGAGGGGAGATAGGTACCAGGGTAATAACATCGAGCGTGGCATGTAATATGGGTCCGCCAGCCGAGAGCGCGTAGGCTGTCGAGCCGGTAGGGGTGGCGATCACGATGCCATCGGCACGTTGATGATTGACGAAGTTATCATTGATGCGAGTCTCAATCTCGATCATGCGCGCAACATCACGGATATGGACCACGACATCATTGAAGGCATCACCTTCAAATATCAGTTTGTCATCTCTGATAACCTGCATCTCGAGCAGGAAGCGTTGTTCTTCACGGTAGGAACCATTGAGGATGTCTTCCAGTGATGACTCGAGTTCGAGAGGAGAGATGTCTGCAAGAAAACCCAGGCGGCCTACGTTTATACCGAGTAAGGGAACATCGACCTGCGCGAGTGAACGCACGGCATCCAGTATCGTACCATCACCACCTACGGCGATAACCAGATCACAGCGTTCTCCCATTGTTTTACGGTCGGCTTTTTCGAAATCACCATGGTTTATCGCGTCCGGAATCTTTTGGTCCAGAAGGATGTCACAGTTTTTCTTTTTCAGGAAGTCGAGCAGCGATTGTAAGGTGGTCTGACCGATAGATTCCAGCCGGGGTTTGGTGATGATGCCTATGGTATTAAATTTGATGGTGTCGGTATTCATTGGCGTACAGTACCATTGAAAGTCGCCCCTGAAAAGAGCACGGTCCTCCCGTCGGAGTGGGGTCTATTTCGTGACCTGGGTATAAGTCTTGTTTCTGTCATTAAGATGTTTCTGGATGTAGTGGCATCATTTATCCGCGTCATCTTTCAGGGTATAGAGTAAATCCAGTGCGGATTTCGGGCTAAGTTCATCGATATTTAAATCCTGCAGCTTTTCGACGACAGGGTGGATGCGATCGCTGAACATCTCAAACTGTCCTGATTCCTGGTGGTTGCTGACACTCTGGTTTTCCAGTTCGGTCAATTTATTTTTAGCCTGCCTGATAACGTCGGTCGGAACCCCCGCTAACTGCGCGACCTGCAGTCCGTAACTCTGGCTGGCGGGGCCGGGTTTGACGCTGTGCAGAAAAACGATTTTTTCGCCATGTTCGACGGCATTGATGTGGATGTTGTTGATGCCGCGTATCTCATCGGGCAGGGCAGTTATCTCAAAATAATGCGTGGCGAACAGGGTGTAGGAGCGATTGACCGTGCTCAGATGATAAGCACAGGCCCATGCCAGTGATAAGCCGTCGAAGGTGCTGGTGCCACGGCCTATCTCATCCATCAATACCAGCGAGTTCTCGGTCGCATTATTAAGGATATTAGCAGCCTCTGTCATCTCTACCATAAACGTCGAACGCCCACTGGCCAGATCATCCGATGCGCCGATGCGTGTGTAGATGCGATCAACAGGGCCGATGACCGCGCTCTCAGCAGGGACGTAACTACCGATATAAGCCAGTAATACGATCAGTGCAGTCTGTCGCATATAGGTAGATTTACCGCCCATATTGGGGCCAGTGATGATGCTCATCCGTTTCTTGTCGCTCAACAAGGTGTCGTTAGGAACAAAATGCTCTTCGACGACACGCTCGACGACGGCATGTCTGCCCTGTTTGATATTGATGCCGGGTCTGTCAGATAGTTGCGGGCAACAGTAATCCAGTGTCTGTGCGCGTTCGCTCAGGCAGCAGAGGCTATCCAGTTCCGAGATACCGGTGGCACAGGTTTTTAGTGGCTGCAAAAAAGCCTGCAATCGTAATAGCAGGTCATCGTATATGGATTTTTCCAGTGCCAGGGCACGTTCTTTTGCGCTCAGGACTTTATCTTCGTACTGTTTTAATTCTTCGGTGATAAAGCGTTCCGTGGTCTTCAGTGTTTGTTTGCGTGTGTAATGTACCGGTACGGTATCCGATTGTAGACGACTGATCTCGATATAGAAGCCATGCACGCGGTTGTAATTAACCTTGAGCGTTTTGATGCCGGTGCTCTCGCGTTCACGGATCTCAAGTTCTTCGAGGAAGGCATTGGCGTTTTTGCTCAATGCCCGTAGCTCGTCTAACTCTGCGTTATAACCGGTAGCGATAAACCCACCATCACGTGTCAGCACTGGCGGATTTTCGCAGATAGCCTCGCTGAGCAGAGCGACGGTTTCCGGGTGCTGAGCGATACTGGCAGATAGCTGTTGAAGTAACGGTGCATGGCACTGTTTCAACAGGCCCTGTAGCTCGGGCAGGATGGTCAGTGAATTTTTTAAGGTTTCCAGGTCACGCGGGCGTGCCGATAACAGGGCGAGTCGACTCATGATGCGTTCGATGTCGCCGATGGAATTCAGACAGAACTGGATGTCGGTGGTCAGTTGATTATCGAGCAATTCACCGATGGCCTGATGGCGCTGTGTGAGCAAGTCATGGCTGCGAAGGGGAGAATGCAGCCAACGGCGCAAACAGCGGCTGCCCATGCTGGTCGTGGTGCGGTCGATAATCGAGGCCAGGGTGTTTTCGGTACCACCGGACAGGTTGATCTCTATCTCCAGATTGCGTCGGCTGGCGGCATCCAGCACGATCACATCATCGGTATTCTCGACATGCAGACCCGAGATGTGAGGTAAGGCAGCACGTTGGGTGTTCTGTGTATATTGCAGTAAACAGCCTGCAGCCATTACTGCTGTGTCCAGCTTCTCGCAACCAAAGCCAGATAGATCCCTGGTACCGAACTGATCATTGAGCAGGCGGTTAGCACTATCAAAATCAAACCACCAGGGGGGTTGCTGGCGTAGACTGGTCCGCTTGTTCAGCGCAGTGCCAAGTTCATCGAACAAGGGGCTGTCTTCCGATAATAACACCTCGACGGCCTGCAGACGTTCCAGCTCGGCATAGAGCTGGGCTTTGTCTTTTAGCTGGCAGACATTAAAACGTCCAGAGGTAATGTTTAGCGCAGCTAGTCCGTAAACTTCGTCATGCTGATGAATGCATAACAGCAGGTTATCTTTATGTTCATCCAGTAAGGCTTCTTCGGTCACCGTGCCAGGGGTGACGATACGTTTTACTTCACGTTTGACCGGGCCTTTGCTCTCCCCCGGTTTACTGGTCTGCTCGCAGATAGCAACGGACTCGCCACGTTTGATCAGACGAGCCAGATAATTGTCGGCAGCATGATAGGGGATGCCAGCCATAGGGATGGGATTGCCCCCTGATTTGCCACGCGCGGTGAGCGTGATATCGAGAATCTTCGCCGCCTTTTTAGCATCATCGTAAAATAATTCGTAGAAATCACCCATCCGATAGAATAACAGGGTGTTGGGGTGGTCGGCCTTGATGCGTAGGTACTGTTGCATCATCGGTGTATGGGCAGTGGTTTCGACGCTTTTATTGTTTTTCGCGGTTGCAGTACTCATGGGGTATAAGTGTACAAGATTTACTGGTGTGATGGCATGCTGTCCTATAAAGTAGCGCAATTATTTTTTCGAGAGAATGTGATGACAACGTCTGAACGGGAATTGCAGGATCTGGCTGAACAGTTAGGTCATTGCATGGTGGCCAAAGGCATGAAGCTGGCAACAGCCGAATCCTGCACCGGTGGCTGGATGGCAAAAATCATAACCGATATCCCCGGCAGCTCTGCCTGGTTCAGTGGTTCGGTCGTGAGTTACAGTAATGAGGCAAAACAGAGCTTGTTAGGAGTCCAGAAGGAGACTCTGGATGAGTTCGGTGCAGTCAGTGGCGACACCGTGCTGGAGATGACGGATGGTCTGTTTACACATACCGATGCGGATGTCGCAGTAAGCGTAAGCGGCATTGCCGGACCGGATGGCGGCAGTGATGAGAAGCCGGTTGGCCTGGTCTGGTTGAGCTGGGGGAAGCGAGATAAATCCGTGTTTGCCGAAGCCTTTAATTTTGGTGGTGATCGCGAACAGGTGCGCAAAGCATCGATCAAGCAGGCTTTGAACTGTCTACTGGACCTGCTGGTTTGCGCTTAGGCTGCGACCAACCGTTATTACCGATATTTTTTGTCCGTAGCAGTGGTCTGTAAGCCGCGATCTCTGTTATAATCGGGTGGTGTTCAAAGCAGGCCGCACTTGTGTGATGGCTATCGGGTCAATGATGTTTGCAATGATTTAATCTTAACTGGAAATTTAAGTACATCATGTAACTCAATGATATTATTTAGTTTGAAGACATGTTTGTATTCATCTTTTTCCACCAGAATGATCACTCGGGTGTGCGGGGAATATTTTTGCAGGCTGTATAAAAGAACATCCAGATTGCTGATATTGACCCCGGCATAATTATTACCGTAACCATAAAAAAATTCTGCTACGATAAAATCCGGCGGCTGTTTTTTTAATGCCGCGATGGCTTTTCGCATGGAACTGATCTTGTTTTCCTGGATACCTAATGTCTCATAAAGGGCAGAGGAATCCGGGTGTGCGGAAGATTCGATAATGGAAAAAAGCGTTTTATTTGACATAAAAAAACTGCGCATCAGATGAATGCTGCGCAGTTTATCGTACCTGTCCGATTAAAGGCACTTCTATCCAGTGTGGTTTATGTGTCCGGCGGAGGCAGGGGCAGGCCGGCTAATTTGCATATCTCATGAACAGGGTCGGTGGGAAACAGGCTGTAGATGTGTTTTTCGTAGGCTTTCTGGTCGTGGTGCTGTTTATCTTTTGTGCCCAGATCACGTATCAGGGTTCGCATGGTCGGGTTTGTCATATGTTCATCGTGGTATTCACGAAAATAATAGATCAGTTCCCAGTGGTCGTTATATAGCTGAACGCCATCTCTCTGTGCCTGTTCTTTGGCAAAATCTTCACTCCATTCTTCTTCATGTTGCAGAAACCCCTGTACATCGGTTTCGACATTTCTGCCGTTTACTTCTAACATCATATTCACTTGCTCCTGGTCATAGTTTTTAACCTGTTGTTTCGTTCGTAGCTGCCTGTACCTGATCGACACAGGTCAGTGCTAATCTATCCAGATCATCAAACATCCTGATACTTGTGCTGCATCTGGAACCGCTATAGATGCGACTCTTAAATAAACAATACGCCATGAAAAAACCTTTGGCAAGGATATTTGATGCAAGCATAAAATTTATTTATACACCCCGATTTTGTGTGGAAATTTGAATCTAAAATCTTTTTTTAAAAAACGCCCATTTTCAACGAGAGAGGGCTATCTGAGTGTAAATTTCTATGTGATAATCGTCAGACCTTTTCAGGTCATAAACAAACAATATAACCAATACTATCGAGGAGTTTTTAATGGACGACAATCGTAAGAAGGCACTGGCTGCCGCTTTATCTCAAATTGAACGTCAATTCGGCAAAGGATCTGTCATGCGTATGGGTGATGAGGGGGCTATCCCTAATGTAGAAACGGTTTCGACCGGTTCACTGAACCTTGATATCGCCTTGGGCATAGGTGGGTTACCCAAAGGTCGTGTCGTCGAAATCTATGGCCCTGAATCTTCAGGTAAGACAACGTTGACCCTGCACGTTATCGCCGAGATGCAGAAAGCCGGTGGTACCGCTGCTTTTGTTGATGCGGAGCACGCACTGGACCCTGTGTATGCCGAAAAACTCGGTGTCAATATCGATGAGATGCTGGTATCACAACCCGACACAGGTGAACAGGCCCTGGAAATCACCGACATGCTGGTGCGTTCGGGTGCGGTGGATATCGTGGTCATCGACTCGGTTGCTGCACTAACACCGAAGGCAGAGATCGAAGGTGATATGGGTGATTCACACATGGGGCTACAGGCACGTCTGATGTCGCAGGCGCTGCGTAAACTGACTGGCAACATCAAGCGTTCCAATACACTGGTCATCTTTATCAACCAGATTCGGATGAAGATTGGAGTCATGTTCGGTAGTCCGGAGACCACCACCGGTGGTAATGCATTAAAATTCTATTCTTCTGTACGTCTGGATATCCGTCGTATCGGGGCCATCAAGAAAGGCGATGAGATCGTCGGTAACGAGACCAAGGTCAAAGTGGTGAAGAACAAAGTTGCACCACCGTTCAAACTGGCACATTTTGAAATCCTGTACGGTGAAGGTATCTCACACGAAGGTGAGTTAATCGAGCTAGGCGTGGAGCACAAGTTGATCGAAAAGGCCGGTGCCTGGTATAGCTATAACGGTGAAAAGATTGGCCAGGGTAAAGAGAAGGTGCGCACTTTCCTGAAAGATAACCCGGATATAGCAGCGACCATCGAGCAGACGTTGCGTGATAAATTGCTGGTGAAACCTTCAAGCGATAGAGATGAAGCCGAACTGGGTGCGGTTGAAGAGGGTGCACTGGAAGAAGCCTAGTGTCTCTGCCATCGAAAACAGAGTGATCGGTTCTGGTAGTGTTTGATCAGTGTGTGGATGTGTGTAACGGTGGTAGTTTTCTTATGTGGGAAATCGCGGTTTACAAACCGCTCCTACGGGGCAGACACACATCTGTAGTGGTTTGCAAACCGCGATGCCGCGCTCACAGGTCTAACCGGGGTTCATGCAACGCTCGCTCACGATGGCAGCGCATACCGAACGGCACAAAAGCTCCTGTATTACGGGAGCTTTTGTTTATTATCACTACTATGTTTGGGGTTCTGTCTTGAGCGCAAAATCCGTTGCAGTCAGGTTGTTGTCTCGTCGTGAACATTCAGCCTTCGAGATCAGAGACAAGTTGTTGCAACGTGATTTTGAAGAAGATGAAATCGAGCAGGTCATCGAGGAGCTACAGCGAGGTGGCTGGTTATCCGACGAACGATTTGCTGAAGCTTATGTCCGTATGCGTCAGCAAAAAGGCTTCGGCCCGATCAGGATCGCCATCGAGCTGAACGAACGTGGCGTAAATGAAAGTATCGTTGATGCCTGTCTGCATGCGGGTGATGAGAACTGGCGACAGACCCTGCTGAAGCAGTACCGGAAAAAATACAGAGACAGGGAAGTTGAAGATTATAACGATAAAGCGAAACGTATTCGCTTTATGCAATATCGGGGTTTTTCTCTGGATATGATTTACAAGGAAATAACTTTTAATAACAAATAGATACAGAATTTACTTAAAGTAATTTATAATGAAAAAAACCACGGTAAAAACCAGTTCAGCTCTACGTCAGGCCTTCCTTACATTCTTTAAAGACAAAGGACACGAGGTGGTATCCAGTAGCTCACTGGTACCGGGAAATGATCCTACCCTGTTATTCACCAATGCAGGCATGGTGCAGTTCAAAGATGTTTTCCTGGGTCGTGACAAGCGCAGCTATACGCGCGCGACATCCAGCCAACGCTGTGTGCGCGCGGGTGGAAAACACAACGATCTGGAAAATGTCGGCTATACCGCACGTCATCACACCTTCTTCGAGATGCTGGGCAACTTCAGTTTCGGTGATTACTTTAAGGAAGATGCCATCAGATACGCCTGGGAATTTCTGACGGAGGTCGTCGGCCTGCCAGCAGAGAAGCTCTGGGTCACGGTTTATGCTGATGACAACGAAGCTGAAGATATCTGGCTTAACAAGATCGGTGTCAGCAGCGAACGTTTCAGCCGCATCGGTGACAAACCCGGCAAGAAATACGAGAGTGATAATTTCTGGGCGATGGGTGACACCGGTCCCTGTGGTCCGTGCACCGAAATATTCTATGACCACGGTGAAGATATCTGGGGTGGCCCGCCGGGCACACCGGAAGAAGACGGTGATCGATATATCGAGATATGGAATCTGGTGTTCATGCAATACAACCGCAGCGCCGATGGGCAGATGAATGCATTGCCAGCTCCCTCCGTCGATACCGGTATGGGACTGGAACGGCTGGCAGCGATCCTTCAGGGTGTACACAATAATTATGATATCGACATCTTCCAGCATCTGATCAAAGCGGCAGCCAGAGTCACCCATACTGCTGACCTGGAAAACAAATCATTACGTGTCATCGCCGATCACATCCGTTCCTGTGCCTTCCTGTGCGTCGATGAAGTGATGCCATCCAATGAAGGCCGTGGCTACGTGTTGCGCCGCATCATCCGTCGTGCCTGCCGCCATGGCCACCAGCTGGGCATGGATGGTCTGTTCTTCAGTAAACTGGTGCAGCCACTGGTCGAAGTGATGGGCGAGGCGTATCCTGAATTAGTCAAAGCCCAGGCCAATGTCGAACGTATCCTGAAACTGGAAGAAGAACGTTTTGCCGAGACACTGGATCATGGCATGAAGATCCTGGAAGAAGATATCACGAAGCTGAAAGATAAAACCATCACCGGTGAAACCTTGTTCAAGCTCTACGATACCTACGGGTTTCCCGTCGATCTGACCGCCGATATCGCACGTGAACGTAAACTGGATATCGATGAAGCCGGTTTTGAAGCCTGTATGGAAGCACAGCGTGAACGCGGTCGCAGTGCCAGTCAGTTCGGGGTCGACTACAACAAAGATGTGCAGGTCGACTGTGACTGTGTCTTTACCGGCTACGATCAGTCCAGGCAGAAAAGCAGCGTTGTCGAGTTGTTCGCAGGGGCTGATCCGGTTGATTCCTTAACAGCGGGACAGCAGGGAATCGTGGTACTGGAAGAGACCCCTTTTTATGGTGAGTCCGGTGGCCAGGTCGGAGATACAGGTCAACTGGTTTCATCGGATACCCTTTTTGTGGTGAAAGACACACAGAAACAGGGCAAGAGTATCCTGCATATCGGGGAGGTACAAAAAGGTGCCATCAAAAAAGGGGATACACTGACGGCTGAATTCGATCTGGAAAACCGCAAAGCCATCAGTCGAAATCATTCTGCAACGCACCTCATGCACGCCGCACTGCAACAGGTACTGGGTGATCATGTCTCGCAGAAAGGTTCACTGGTCGATGCGGAAAAACTGCGTTTTGATTTCTCACACTTCGAACCGGTAAAAGCGGAAGAGCTCAGGGCCATCGAGAAGATCGTCAATACACAGATCCGCAATAACAGCCGAGCTGTCGCCAGAGAGATGGAACTGGAAGCGGCCAAAGCCTCTGGTGCCATGGCCTTATTCGGTGAGAAGTACGATGATGTCGTGCGCGTGGTCTCCATGGGCGATCAGCAGGAAAGCGGGGCCTTTTCGACTGAGTTATGCGGTGGTGTTCATGTCGACCGTGTCGGTGACATCGGGTTCTTCAAGATTACCGCCGAAACCGGTATCGCCTCCGGTGTGCGGCGTATCGAAGCAGTAACCGGTGAGGGTGCTGCTAACTGGGTATTTCAAAAGGATGAACAACTGGATGAACTCGCGCACCTGCTCAAGAGCAGCCGTGATGAAGTAAACGGAAAGGTCGAGCAGTTAATGCACAGGCTAAAAGACCAGGAAAAACAGCTGACACAACTCAAAGGCAAGATGGCTTCACAGGCGGGCAGTGACCTGTCCAGCCAGGCAGAAGAAGTCGGTGGTGTTAAAATACTGGCAGCACATCTCGAAGGTGCTGACAGCAACACCCTGCGTGAGACGCTGGATCAGTTAAAAAACAAGCTGGGTTCAGCCGCTATCGTACTCGCCAGCGAAGAAGCCGGGAAAGTGAAACTGATCGCAGGCGTGACCAAAGAGCTGAGCAAAACCATCAAGGCCGGTGACCTGGTCAATATCGCCGCCGCAGAAGTCGGTGGCAAAGGCGGCGGTCGCCCGGACATGGCACAGGCCGGTGGCTCAAACCCGGCGGCAATCCCGCAGGCACTGGATGCAGCGAAGAACTGGTTACAGGATCAGTTATAAGGTATAAGGTATATAACACGCCCTTTACCTTGCAGGAACGGTTTGCAAACCGCGATTGCCCGCGCAGGAAAAACACACTTGCTGAGTGCCTCATAATAAACAAGGGACACCGACTAAACCATTGATTCATTGCAAGAATTAGCCATAACTTATATACTTCGCGTTTGCATTAACACCGTTCATCAAATATGTCTCTGATCGTTCAAAAATACGGCGGCACTTCGGTAGGCACTATCGAAAAAATCGGCAACGTCGCCGATAAAGTCGCTGCGCGGGCAAAAAATGGTGACAAAGTTGTGGTAGCTGTTTCCGCCATGAGTGGTGAAACCAACAAATTAATCGCGCTTGCCAGCGAGATGAGTGACAACAAACACGCTCGTGAGATGGATGTATTGGTTTCGACAGGCGAACAAGTGACTATCGCGCTGCTGACCATGGCGTTACTGGATCGCGGATGTGATGCCCGCTCCTATACCGGCGCTCAA
>DROB01000152.1 GCA_011321985.1 Gammaproteobacteria bacterium
ATCTGAAAGCATCGTGTCTTCGATTAAACTGGGGCTGGCGTTATCAGGCTTCGCTGTCATCCATTTTTCGGCGCGAAGTTTCTCAGCAAAAGTTATCGCGAAGAAGATAGTCAACAAGGTCATCATCAATAAGAGTCTGGCTGGCAAGCATCGTGAAGCGAGGACGCTTGCTGGTGATATAAAACAGGCCTTCCTGAAAAATACACAACCATTACGCAGTATCTTCAGACCGATGCCGGTTGGTTGGTCGATGCGTACCAGAAAGGTGCTGGCTGAGACCAGTGCTGATGCCAGCGAGTTTATCCAGAAGATGAATGATCGTTATACGCGGCCTTCCGGGGATAAGGTGCAGCTGGAAGAGGTGAGTGTTGATCAGGGGGCTTCGGTTGAGCCTATCGAGACGGCTGAGTTGGAGAATAGTTGATGTATATCGTTTGATTCTTGTTTCGGGTTTGTTTGATGATGGGGGGGGAGAAAAAGAAAGAAACCACGCATCCCACACAAAGTATAAAACAGAAAAACAAAAAAGAAGACTACCTGACAGGCACAGCCAGACACTGCCCAAGTCTAACTTCCGCACCCGCTACGATACCCGTATCCACCTTCATCTCACTGGTCGATAACACGATAACAGTTGAACCCAGATTGAAACGCCCCATCTCATCACCACGACCAAGCGTTATCTCTTTATCTTCGTAATCAAAACGTTTTATCTTTTTAGCTTCACTGTTGATCGATCCATGCCACACTGTCTCCATTGCCGATACATTGATCGCACCGACCAGTATCATCGCCATCGGACCCTGTTCGGTTTCGAAGTAACAGACGCAGCGTTCGTTGCGGGCAAACAGACGAGGGATATGGTCGACGGTAAACGGTGCAACACTGAACAGACGTCCGGGGATGTATCGCATGTGTTTGAGGATGCCAGTGGTGGGCATGTGGATGCGGTGATAATCTCTGGGAGAGAGGTAGAGCGTTGCGAACTGTCCGTTATTGAAGATCGCTTCCAGTTCTTTATCACCACCGAGCAGTTCTAACAAACTGTAATCATGGCCTTTTGCCTGAAACACGCGGCCGTTATCGATCGGTTGCGCCTGACTGACAGAGCCATCTACGGGACATAACCAGTTCCTGTTGTCTTCATCGAATGGTCTGCACTCTGGTTTCAGAGCACGTGTGAAAAATGCGTTGAGGGATGGGTAGGCAAACATGTCTTCTTCGATGGCTTCGTGCATCTTTACCGGATTCAGACCGGTATAGATCCTGATGATCCTGTTTTTTAACGGTGGCCACTCGATGCGAGCACCCTTGAACATCAGCCAGGTGATAGCATGATGGGGGATTATGTAGAATAGCCAGGCTAGAAGTTTTTGTTTCACTTTGTTTGTTTTATCCAGGAAATTTTTTATTGCTCAAAACCGTGATTTTTTAACGCTGACTGCAAAAGTCTGGCTGGTGTTTGATGCCGTCGTCAGTTTGATATCCACCGTGTCACCGGCTTTTAACCGTTTTCCTGGGTTGAACAGCATCAGATGTTTACCGCCCCGTTTTAGCGTGATACTGCTTCCGGCAGGGATAGTCAGTTTGTCATGTCTCAGCATCCTGGCTATGCCATCTTCGCGTTTTGTTTCATGGAACTCGATGCTGCTATACAGTTCGGACTCTGCTCGAACGATGGTGATATCTTCAGCGGCATCATTTATGATAGTCATATAAGCCACCATGACTTTACTCACAGGAGGAGCTTCAGCTATCCATGCATCTTTTAATGACAGTGCAGGCTGGTCAGCGTACGCGGAACTGCCTGAAGTCGATAGCAGGAACATCAGTGCGGTAATAAAATTTTTCATATCAGGAATCGTGAAGCTTGTCAGGCGCAAATTATAATCGTTTAGTGCTAGTCAGGGAAGCTGCCCGAATAGGTACATCGTGCAAAGCTCTCACATTATTGTGTACAATACTAAAATGATGAACAAACGAGAAATAGCCAATGACCTGGTCACCCTGCGTGACCTTATCCGCTGGGGGACGAGTCAGTTTAACGCGGCAGAGCTGAATTTCGTCCAGGGCATGCCGGAAGCCATCGATGAAGCGGTTTATCTGTGCCTGTATGCCCTGCACCTGCCGCCGGATTTCAGCGTCGATTATTTCGACTGTGTGTTGACCATGGATGAGCGACTGCAGGTACTCGATCTGTTTCAGCAGCGTATCGATAAACATAAACCTTCGGCCTATATCACTAATGAAGCCTGGTTTTGTGGTCTGAGCTTTTACGTCGATGAGCGTGTATTGATCCCCCGTTCACCGGTGGCTGAAATCATCCAGCAACGGTTTTCATTGTGGGTATCACCCGAACAGGTAGATAATATTCTGGACCTGTGTACCGGTAGCGGTTGTATCGCTATCGCCTGTGCCTATGCATTTGATGGTGCACATATCGATGCCAGTGATGTATCCTCCGATGCTTTAGCCGTTGCCGAGATCAACCGCCAGAACCATGATCTGGGTGAACAGCTCACCCTGATAGAATCTGATCTGTTCGAGGCGATTCCTGAAAAAGGCTATGACATCATCATCAGTAATCCTCCCTATGTCTCAGCACAGGAAATGGCTCAGCTAGCCGTTGAGTTTGACCATGAACCGGGGTCTCTGGCACTGGCTGCAGGTGAGACCGGGATGGATATCGTACTACCCATGCTGATGCAGGCTGGCCGGTATCTGACAGAGCAGGGCATCCTGGTCGTCGAGGTGGGCTATTCGCGGTCGATACTAGAGCAGCTTTTACCTGACGTGCCTTTCTTCTGGGTCGATTTCGAATTTGGTGGTGAAGGGGTTTTTGTATTGACAGCAAAACAGCTGGAAAAGCATCAGGATGACTTCAAGTCTGTTAAGATTTAGTTACTTTCAAGAACAAAAGAACAAGTTGGTCATATGTCAGGCAATACCATAGGAAAACTTTTTAGTTTAACCACAGCAGGCGAATCACACGGTGCAGGGCTGGTCGGCATCATCGATGGTTGCCCTCCCGGTATCGCTTTAAGCGAAGAAGACCTGCAGATCGATCTGGATAGGCGCAAACCCGGTACCTCTCGTCATACTACGCAACGTCGAGAAGAAGATCGGGTGAAAATTTTCTCAGGTGTATTTGAAGGCAGGACAACGGGGACCAGTATAGGACTGTTGATAGAAAATACCGATCAACGATCAAAAGATTACGGCAATATCATGGACCGGTTCCGTCCCGGACATGCCGATTACACTTACCAGCAAAAATACGGTATCCGGGATTATCGTGGTGGCGGTCGCTCTTCCGCACGCGAGACAGCGATGCGTGTCGCCGGGGGTGGCATCGCCAAAAAATTTCTTAAAGATCGTTATGGCATAGAGATATACGGTTATATGTCGCAACTTGGTCCGATAAAAATGCCGATGCTCGATAGGCAGGAAATCAACAAAAATGCCTTTTTCTGTGGTGATACTTCGCTGATCGATGAACTCGAAACCTATATGGATGCACTTCGTAAAGAAGGTAATTCTGTCGGTGGAAAGATAACCGTGGTGGCCGAAGGTGTACCACCGGGTCTGGGTGAGCCGGTATTCGATCGACTGGATGCCGATATCGCGCATGCCATGATGGGTATCAATGCTGCTAAAGGAGTCGAAGTGGGTGATGGTTTTGGCTGCGTCGAGGCCAAGGGTACCGAATTTCGCGATGAGATGACACCGCAAGGGTTCAAAAGTAACCATGCCGGCGGTGTTCTGGGCGGCATCTCTTCGGGCCAGGCTATCGTCGCACATACGGCATTTAAACCGACATCAAGTATCCGTCTTTCCGGTGATACGGTCGATGTCGAAGGCCATGCCATCGATGTAGTCACGCACGGCAGGCACGATCCCTGTGTTGCCATACGTGCCACCCCTATCTGTGAGGCGATGCTGGCAATCGTATTGTGTGACCACCTGTTAAGACAGCGTGGTCAGAACATGGATGTGCACTCGAAAACGCCGATAATACCCTCGCATAACTAAGTGTCAGTAGGCTTTTGAATGGTCGCCACGCAAAGTAGACGTTAAAAGATTAAAAGCATATTTGTCGCTTCGCTCGGGCACGTCCTTCGCGTCAAAAAAATTGTTTTTTCCGTATGTCCGCTAATGGCTGTAAGCTGATTGGCATTATCTGTCAGTTTTAATGCACACCTGTACAGCTAAAAATTACAGAAACTTCATCATGGTTAATCAGCAGCATCTCAACAAAAATGTTCCGTATTGGCGGCTTAGTGGATTCTATTTTTTCTACTATGCTTCGCTGGGTGTACTGGTTCCGTACTGGAGCCTGTACCTGAAATCACTGGGATATAACAGCCTGAGCATCGGTGGGCTCATCGCTATCTTACCGGCGACCAAACTGGTTGCACCGTATGTATGGGGTTGGCTCGCGGATCAGATCGGAAGAGC
>DROB01000153.1 GCA_011321985.1 Gammaproteobacteria bacterium
AGGGAACACACCAAAATATTCATAGGCCTTATGCAGGATATCCCATACCGGATCGATGATATCGGCACCATGAGTATCGACGATAAGATCATCAGCTTCATTATAATGGCCAGCGATATGTGCATACCGGATACGTTTGGCCGGAAGCTGTTTTAAAAATTCGACGGGGTCATAGAGGTGATTGACTGAATTGACGTAGATATTATTGACATCGAGCAATAAACCGCAATCAGCTTCATCCAGTACGGCATTCAGAAAATCGATCTCTTTCATTTCTGATCCGGGTGCAGGGGTGTAATAAGAAGCATTTTCCATGGAGATTTCCTGTTGCAGGATATCCTGTACCCGGCGGATACGTTCTGCTACATAATGCACGGCCTCTTCAGTAAACGGGATAGGTAACAGGTCGTATAGGTGGCCGTCATCCGAGCAGTACGTCAGATGTTCACTGTAGTGCCTGACATCATGTAGTTGCATGAATCGCCCGATATCTCTGACGAAATCTTCGTCCAGTGTGGAAGGACTACCGATGGAAAGTGACAGCCCGTGGCACATGAAGTCATACTGTTCGGTGAACTGCCTGAATTTTTTACCGAAGGTTCCGCCGACATTAATCCAGTTCTCAGGCGCGACTTCCATAAAATCGACGGAGCTCAGATCACTCTCCAGCATCTCATCCAGCTTTTCACGGCGCAGGCCGAGGCCGGTACCAGAAACGGGGAATTGGGGTTCTATCATTATTCTCTCTTACAAAAGTTAATCAGGCACAGGTTCATCAGCTGGAAACCCTATGAACATTGACCAAACTTTTTATATATCAGATGATCAAGGCTGGCTTTTCCAGGACCGATAAAGAATAACACAAGAAGCATGATGCTATAGGTGGCTGCAAATTCGATGCCGTTATTTAATATCACCAGGCTCCCATTTTCTGTTATCCAGTCATAATTGGCATGCTCCTGCAAGATTTCTTTGGCGGCATCGAGCCGTTCGATCGCTCCCGCGGTCCTGTCGGAAGCGAAGAAGCCGGAACCTTCTGCAATAGCCAGCCAACCGTTCTGCCAGTGTACGGTTACTGCGGCAACGATCATAGTGAATATCATCGGAATGGATATCCAGCGAGTCGCCAGCCCGAGGAATAATAAGATAGCACCACCGACTTCTGTGAGCGTGGCCAACCACGCCATTAATTCAGGAAAGGGCAGACCCAGACCCCAGTCAGCATTGCCAAACCATTCGATGATACTGTCCATATCCTCCAGCTTTTTAGTACCCGCCATCCAGAACACAGGTACCAGATATAGACGTAGGGCGAGAGGGCCGAGAAAATCGACAGCACGGGTCTTGTTGAGAAGATTTTGGGCTTTACAGGCCAGTGAGCATAGTTTTTCCATGAGCGAACCTTTGGTAATGGTTGGGGTAAGGGTTAGGTCGTTTCTGATAGTTGGTGACTATCATATATTTTTATGTGTCTCTAATGGACATGGTCAGTTGTCCAATAGTTCACTCATGTTAATGAAAATATTCGTATTTTTCAGACTCTATCAGGAGGTCGATGTGGAAGTATAGCTTCAGGTCGAATATTCTGGATCAGGCACTTTTTTCTATCTTTACACTTTCCAGGACGATATCCGGATAAATGTCAGCCAGCATGGTAGAAGTACCGTTACCCTGAACGATACGGGCATGCCGGCGGCTGAGTTCACGGGGTGAGCGGACACCACAGGAGTGCGCGATCAGCCCTACCTCATAAGCCATGTTCTTGATGTAATTAGCCACGCGTGATGACTTTTGCTCGGCCACCAGGCCGCGCTGCAGTTTTTTATCGTGCGTGGTTATACCTGTAGGACAGGTATTTTCGTGGCATTGCAGGGCTTGAATACAGCCAAGTGAGAACATGAACCCACGGGCAGAGGTGATAAAGTCAGCACCGACACAAAGAGCCCAGGCGACTTCAGCCGGGTTAATCAGTTTCCCTGAGGCGATGACTTTTATCCTGTCACGCAACCCCGCCTGGCAGATAGTATCGATAGCCAGAGGTAAACTTTCGTGTATTGGCATACCGACGTAGTCCAGCAGGCTCATGGGTGCTGCGCCGGTACCGCCATCAGCACTGTCGATAGTGATGAAATCAGGTGCATATTCCTTGCCGCGTTTATTGACGGCGGCAAGAAACCCCTTCAACCAGGTCTTGTCGCCGATTACCGCTTTGAAGCCAACGGGTTTGCCGGTGATCTGACGGATGTGGTTGATCATATCGATTAAATTATCGTTGTTTTCGAGTTCTGTGTGCCGGTTAGGGCTGATGGAATCAGTGTGAACGGGGATACCACGGATTTTAGAGATTTCTTCATCGACTTTAGCCGCCGGTAACATACCGCCCTTGCCGGGTTTTGCACCCTGCGACATTTTTATCTCAAACATGCGAACCGTTTTATGTGCGGCGATCTCTCGCAATTTTTCATCGGATAAGTTGCCATCTTCATCACGAACACCATATTTTGCAGTACCTATCTGAAATACCAGATCGGCACCACCTTCCAGGTGAAAAGGTGATAGCCCGCCTTCTCCAGTGTTCATCCAGGCACTGGCTTTGTGTGCACCGTAAGACAGTGCCTGTACAGCAGGTTTTGAGATAGCACCATAACTCATACCGGAGATATTGAAAAATGAATGTGCAATAAACGGTTTTTTTGCGGAGTTTTCACCGATGACAACAGGGACGCAGTTCACTGCATCTTTGCCTAATGTGGGGAAAGCCGTGTTGACAAATAACACCGTACCACTGGGTCTCAGGTCACGTGTCGAACCAAATGCGACGGTATTTTCAATATCTTTCGCAGCACGATAAACCCAGGAGCGTTGTGCCCGATTGAACGGCATCTCTTCACGGTCCATGGTGAAAAAATACTGGCGGAAGAAAGTACCAATGTGTTCGAAGTAGTAACGGAAGTGCCCTATAACAGGGTAGTTACGCCTGATCGCCTGTTTTGTCTGCGTGACATCTGCGATGTAAACACCGATAAGGAAAAGAACCAGCACGCCAAATGAGAATACAAAAATAGTCGCCATCCAGCCCAGGGCTTCAAGCCCGAACGATTCGCCAGAAAACATGATTTTCTCCTTATTAATTTTTACATTTAAACTATCTGGAGCTAAATTTTATATTTTGTTCCACTAGTATATTGATTTTAGACATATTTTGCTGAAATATATTATCTATATTGGCTTCTTATCGGCATGCGGCAGGTTTTTTATAGTTTAATCCGTATTAATTTTAAACCTGGGCTGAAAGTTACGTACAAAATTGAAAGACCGCTTCCGACGCAAAGAACGCGAAAAAAACGCTAATAAAACCTTTTTTAGTTTTTTTCGTAGGTCGGGTTAGCGTAGCGTAACCCGACGTTTACATTCAACTTTAAAAGATTAAAAGCAATTTACCGCAGAAACGCAGATTAGGGCAGGATGCCCGTAAGTA
>DROB01000154.1 GCA_011321985.1 Gammaproteobacteria bacterium
AACGGTGGTAAATATATCGATAGGGATCTCTGTATCATGGATCGTTTGTGATGTGAATTCGATGTGTCGGCCCGTATAGCGAGACTGCAGCTGGTTCCACCATTGTAACAAGGACCCGGTCAGGCTTTTAGTAACAAGATCCGTGTTGTGTGGCGCACGTAATTTCTCCAGGGTTAAATTCAGCCGTTCGGTCAGCAACGGCATCTGTTTTTTCAGGACATCGATGATCTCCTGCATCTCAGAGTCATTGTCGTTAATGATCTGGGTCATTGTCTGTGTGGACTGTAAAATATTCTTCATGTCGTGGGTTAGTTTCGAGCCCGTCTCATAGATGGCCTGCATGTGTGCCTGCTTGATGAGCTGCTGTTCCTGTAGTTTGGCTCGATAGTAGAATGTCAGGACACTCAATAGTAATTTTGCATGTAACATCAATGAGGGGCCAACAGGGGTGTAGGCATACAGGGTCAGCTGGAGTTCTTCATCGTTAATCTTAACCTGGTATGATGATATTTCACCTTCTGTGCCTGCATCTGAGAGTGTTTTCCAGGTGATACCACAAACCCAGTGTTGCTGCATGAGATAGCGTAAACTAGCAGAAAGAAAATTCTCCGACCTCAGGCTGGTATTTTTTTCCAGTGTGGCTACGTGGGTTATCCATTGTTCGAATGGCCCGCCAATATCCAGGATATACTTTTCCCATAATTGCGCCAGTCCGGAAAACCCCGCGCGTGGTGCCCATAAAAAAGCAGTGACGAGCAAGAACAAACTCAGTATAAAAACACTCGTAGCGAGGGACTCCAGATAGACCTGTTGTGTCGTAAGGCTGATCAATACACTGCTCATACTCAAAAATATGACCAGTAACACGACGAGAAAACCCCGGATAAAATCGACCTGTTTAGTCGTATCATCTGTTACGGGAATAAATAATAATGTTAGTGGCAGTAATAGGAGTGCTGTGCTGAATGTCGATTGTATCGAAGATGAAAGAGCAGCCAGATGAAATAACTGTGGTGTCGTGTTCAGTATTAATTCGAGGAACAGGATGATGACAGCAAAACCATAAGCCGCGCGAGCCAGGCCACGGGCAAAGATACGTCCGGTCAGTAAGGTGAGCAACAATAACGACCAGAACACATTTAGCCAGGGGTTGAACCAGTAGATAAAGGTGAAGATAAGGACTGACAGGATGGCGAGTTGCTTCGCGTTAAAACTGGACTCTTTTTTAACGACAGGTTGCCAGAGAAGAAAAAAACCAAAATGTGCGATTAAGAAACTTTGAGCGATAGTGTTACTATCACTCAGATGGGTAGCGGCTAACAGGCTGAACAGCATGAGCCCCAGCAAGCGGTGCTCATTAATAACTAATAGTTGTTTGTTTGTGGACATCTTCAGCCGAGGTCAAGGTCTAATTTAGAACAATTTACTAGATTGTAGAACAACTAAAGCTTTAATGGCTATAATCAGAAAAGATACTCTCTATATGTAAGGTATAAATGTAAAAAAATGTTTTCTCAAGTTCTGACTATCTCCAGATTTACCATAATAGAATCATTGAGGAACAGGTTACTACTGCTCTCTCTCCTGGTCATCGGTATCAGTTTTTCTCTCGTCGAGTTTATCGGTGATCTGGCCATCACCGAACACCGGGTTACCCAGGTGGCGATACTTGCCGCATTTTTGCGTATGAGTGCGGTTGTTATGGTTACTCTATTCGTGGTGTCGAGCACGGTACGGGAGTTACACGATAAAACGCTGGAGATGATACTGGCGATGCCCGTCCGAAGGGGGAGCTATTATCTGGGGAAATTGTTGGGTTATTTTTATATCGCCTTGCTGATATCCATTATATTTGCTGCTTTATTGTTCCTGTATGCTGATCCTGAACAGGTTTTGATCTGGAGTGCATCATTATTTCTTGAACTGGTTCTGGTCGTGGCGCTCAGCCTGGTCATGCTCTTTACTTTTAATCAGGTGCCATCGGCATTGACCGGGGTATTTATTATCTATGGTGCTTCACGCATCGTCACATCGATATTCTTGATGGCGAAATACCCGATCATCGCCCATACGTCCATCGCACAGCAATTCATGGACAGTTTCATCGAGTTATTGACCTGGTTATTGCCTGACCTGCACCATTTCACACAGACCGAGTGGTTGGCTTATAACACGGCAGACTGGGCGATATTATTACCGTTGCTCGGACAGACGCTGGTCTATCTGGTGTTCCTGTCATTTATCGCATTATTTGATTTTTATCGAAAGAATTTCTAGAGGTTCCTTCGATGCATTATTACCATTTCTTACATAAGGACAGGCCAGTCTCTGATGTTCCCGGATCAGTAAAACTTTTTCTCCTGCTAACACTTTTTTTGCAGTTATTGTGGCACAGTTTTCAGGAGCCGATCGTCGCGAAAGCAGAAGATTTAGCCGCACCACTGTCAACACGGACCTATGTATTGAGTTCTCTGGGTGAACCCATAGCAGCCTCTAAATTCTTGAATCTCTGGTTGCAGGCTTTTGATAATCAGCCCGGTGCCAGTATTTCTTTCCATCAGCTCAATTACCCTCGGCTGACGCAATGGCTGGATACCAGTCTGGAACTGGATCCACGGGGACATTACCCGATGCTGGTCGCAGCACGTGTCTATGGCAGCGTGAAAGATCCGGAGAAACAACGGATAATGATGGATTACATTTTCTACAAGTTTAACGAAAACCCCCAGAAATACTGGCGTTGGTTAGCGCATGCTGTGATCACGGCAAAACATGAACTCAAAGATTTTGATCTGGCACTAAAATATGCCAATGCACTCGCCGAGCAGGCAACGGACGATAATGTGCCCTACTGGGCGAAAGACATGAAGATAATCGTGCTGGAAGATATGGGGGAAGTCGAAGCCGCCAAGATACTTGTCGGTGCGCTGATAGACAGCAAAGAAATTACAGATCCCTATGAATTAAAGTTTCTGGCGCAGAAAATAGCCGTATTGGAAGAAAAATCGTTTAAAAAACGTCAAAGTGTTGAAAAATAGACAGATATTTTAGTAAAAAAGCCTGTATATTTACTGCAAAGCCGCATAATATGGGCTATAAAAGATTGGTATAGTAATTGCAAACTAGATAATAAATATTATAAAAATTATGCAATTTAAACCGAGATTGACGACATGAACAAAGCATCGATAAGAAGCGCCCCTCCAGAAATGACTTCACGTTCTAAACAAGGTGGTTTTACCCTGATTGAGATTGCCATCGTGCTGGTTATTATTGGCCTTTTGCTCGGTGGCGTATTAAAAGGGCAGGAGCTGATTAATACAGCCCGGGTTCGCGCATTGAATAATACGGTAGACGGGATTACGGCAGCCTGGTTTAGTTTTCAGGACCGGTATCGCGCCTTTCCCGGCGACTATCCACTCGCACAGACAAATCTACCAGCCCCTGTTGTTCCTATGGTCAATGGTGACGGTAATGGACTTGCTGGAATGGCAGGGACCGTGGTTTCGCCTGTTGAGCGCTCACAGATATGGGTACAGCTACAGGCAGCAGGATATATCACGGGTAATTTTAATGGTGCCAATGTTGCACAGTCCGCCTATAACTGTGCTCTGATCACCTGCCCTGACAATGGTTTTGGCTCAGGTCTGAATATGGGGTACGGAGCACAGAATCAGACGCAGGTCGCTGCTGGGGGATTTGGTGGCGGGGGCTTGCCGGCACACGAATTGATCAGTGGTCAGGGTATCCCGGTTGAAGTATTGGCCGAACTCGATAGAAAAGTCGATGACGGTAATGCCGGATCGGGCGCGATGCAGTTAGGCGGTGCAGGTACTGGCTGGACAGCGGCACAGGCAACGGCCTGCCAAAATGCTGCTAATCCAAATCTATACGGTGTACTAACGCCCAGTGTCAACTGTGCGGCGGTATTCAGAAATTTCTAAGTTATAAAACAATAGCCATCTGTAATAAAAGAAGAGCCTGATCAGGCTCTTTTTTTATATCCGGAAATGAAGGAGAATTTACCTTGCACGGAATCAGGATGAGGGTATGACGAGAATACATAAATGATTATAAGCTGCCAACAAGTGGTCAAATGCTATGCCAGTAAAGTGGTGCTGGATGAAATAGACTTTGGCATAAAACAGGGCGAATTCTTTGGCCTCGTAGGAATGAATGGTAGTGGCAAATCCACTCTCATCAAAGCTATCCTGGACCTGGTGGGTATCAATGCCGGAACCATAACCATCCAGGACCGACCGCATCGAAGTGTGAATGCGCGTGAGAATATCGCTTATCTTCCTGACCGGTTTTCTCCTCCCGTTCATCTAAGAGGGCAGGATTTCATTCAGTACATGCTGAAATTACATGGTAATGATTGTGATCAGGATGAAATCGAAGTCGTACTCGAAGGGCTGGAGCTGGATAAAGAGATAATGAGGGAATCGGTTAACAAATTATCAAAGGGTATGACTCAGAAATTAGGACTGGCATCCTGCCTGTTAAGCGGGAAGTCGATATTAATTCTGGACGAGCCGATGAGTGGTCTTGATCCGCGAGCACGCGTCTTATTCAAAAAACAGCTGGCGCAATTAAAGCAACGAGGAGTGACGGTATTTTTCAGCTCTCACGTGTTAGCTGATGTAGAAGAAATGGCTGATACCATGGCGGTTCTGCATAACAGAAAAATCTATTTTTCTGGCTCGCCTGAACAATTCAAACTTCAGTTTCATGGCGAAAATGTCGAGCAGGCATATATGAACTGTATCGAAAATAAAGTTAAAAGTTGAATGTTTCTAAATCTTTCAACGTCTGCTTTGCGTCGGGAACAGCCTTTTGGTTTTGTGCAAAACGGTCAGTTCAAGTTCGAACTGATACAGACTTATAACCCCAGCTCTTTAATCTTCCTCGTCAATGTATTCCTGCCCCAGCCCAGTAATCTGGCTGCATCATTTTTCCTTCCTCGAGTCTTCTGTAGTGCAGCTACGATCAAAATCTTTTCGACTTCGGTTATGACCTGTGGAGCTATCTCAGACTCCCCTGCTAATAATTGTTGCTGTACTTTAACCGAGAGTGACTGTTTCCAGTCGCCAGCAGGCTCTGCGCCCTCGACCTGCTCATCGGTTAATAATTCTGCGGGTAGATCAGAGATATGAACCGTTTGGCCCGAAGTCATGACGGCTAACCAGTGGCATGTATTCTGTAGCTGCCTTACATTGCCTGGCCAGCTGAGAGATGTCAGATAATTCATGGCATCTTCATCGATGATTTTTTGCTCTATATCATTATCATCACTGGCCAGCTCATTTACTGCGCGTTGTAAAAACAGGTTTAATAGTGCCGGTATATCTTCTTTTCGTTCACGTAGTGCAGGAAGCTGGATACGGATGACATTCAAACGATGAAACAAGTCTTCCCTGAATAAGCCCTGTTTGACATGTTGCTCAAGGTTCTGATGGGTCGCAGCGATAACGCGCACATTAACTTTGATGGGGGTGTGTCCGCCTACCCTGTAAAAAACACCATCAGCGAGCACACGTAACAGACGGGTCTGTAATTCGGCGGGCATGTCTCCGATCTCGTCCAGGAACAGGGTGCCGCCATCGGCCTGTTCAAACCGGCCTTTGCGTAGAGCCTGTGCACCCGTAAAGGCACCTTTTTCATGGCCGAATAATTCTGACTCTAATAATTCTTTTGGGATCGCCGCCGTATTGAGTGCTATAAAGGTATTGTCTGCGCGTGGGCTGTGCTTATGAAGAGAGAGCGCGACCAGCTCTTTACCGGTGCCTGATTCACCGGTGATAAGAACACTGATGACCGATTTGGATAACCGTCCGATAGTACGGAAGACTTCCTGCATCGAAGGCGCAGCACCGATGATCTCAGGGCTGTCTTTATCATCGACCGGTTGTTTCTCCTTTTTCTTCTTGCTGCATGCACGTTGTGTTACTTCGATCGCGTCGTCGATATCGAAGGGTTTGGGAATGTATTCGAAAGCCCCTCCCTGATAGGCTGAAACAGCACTGTCCAGATCGGTGTGTGCGGTCATGATGATAACCGGTAATTCTGGATAGTCAGAAGAGAGTTGCGATAATAATTCCAGGCCATCGATACCCGGCATGCGTATATCGGTGATGATCGCATCGGGTTCTCCCTGTTCCAGCTTCTCCAGTATATTGTTGGCATTATCAAAACTGGTGACAAGGAAGTTGGCATTCTCCAGAGCTTTTTGCAGGACCCAGCGTATCGAGTCATCATCATCGATGATCCATATATGACTTTGTGTGCTCATATGTCTGCTCCATCAGGTAATTTGTTATACAGTGGCAACATTGTGTCTCAGTGTGTGTTCAACGGCAATAAGAGGGTGAATATTGTTTCGCCGGGCTTGCTGGTAAATTCTATTAAGCCGTTATGTTGTTGTACCAGTGATTGTGCGATAGACAGGCCCAGTCCGGTTCCTTCGGCATGCCCGGTGATCATGGGCATGAATATTTTTTCCTGGATCTCTTTTGAAACACCGCTGCCATTATCTTTTATATCAACCCGGGCAACCAGAGGATAGGTGTGTGAACCGATCTTGCAGTTACGTTGCGCACGTGTCCTGAAGGTGATCTTTTTCCTGTCGGCGGTTTTTTTATCGCTTAGATCCAGGGCAGTAACGGCATTACGGGTAATATTTAAAATCACCTGGATCATCATGGATTCGTCGGCATGCAGGTCGGGTAGACTTGGATCGTAGTCGGCAGCGATAGTCAGGTGGTTATTCTCTGCGAGTACCAGCTGGCGTACGTGTTCTAAAATCTTATGTATATTGACATCGTTTTTGGTCGGTATGTCTTTTGGTCCGACCATCCGGTCGAGCAGGTTTTTCAGGCGGTCGGCCTCGTTGATAATGATCTGTGTCAGCTGCGTACTATCACTGCCCTCATCTTTTATTTCTCGCTCCAGTAATTGTGCTGCGCCACGGATACCGCCGAGTGGATTTTTTATTTCATGTGCGAGTCCTCGCAGCAGGCTCTTACTGGCTTCATATTGGCTTAATATACTATTTTCCTGTGACAGCTTATGCTGTGTCTTCAGGCGGATGAACTCGAGGAGCAGGAACATGCCCTTATCCTGAAACTGGATGGGAGAAACAGAGTAATCAACATCGACTACCTTGTGGTGATGCAGGCGTAGCTGACCATCATAGACCGTGTAGGGATGTGAAGAGATAATGGAGCGTTCGAGGCGATCAAAAAACTCATGTTCATTGATGACCAGTTCACGGATATTTTTTGTTACGGCACGGGCATTGCTGATATGAAATAACATTTCAGCTGCCGGGTTCATACAAACGACCTGTAAATTTTCACCGATGACGATCACTGCCGAGTGCAGATTGTCGATAATGGTTTGCGGTGAATTGTATTCTGAACTGACCATAGTAAGGGCTAATGCAATAACTGAACCAGTTTTTAATGAGCAGGGAAATTAAATTATTCAGTAAGATCAATAAATTACAAGACATTTTTGTCAGGCACTGAAGGAAAGCAGGTGCTTTGAGCATTATAGCGCACCATAATGGTGCGTAGCCAGTGTTTTATTGCGGAGTCAGCCTGCGGCTATGAAGAAAAATGTTGTGCTGATGGGTGATTGCAGCATCACTTCGACGGTGAATACCTGTTTAATTTGCCGGCGCTTTTCGTATGACGCTATTTTTTACGTGCACCGTGATGGTCCTGGTACGTTTGATAATCTTTCCTTTTTTATCACGGATCTGTGCCTGTAAAGTATGTGAGCCACGATCTGCCCGACCCACTGACAGCGAAAGGCTTTTGCTGTTTCTGATTTTTGGTTTACCATCCATGATCAGCCATGTGCTATGCCCCTGAGTCAGGTTCAATGCCGGTTTGATCTGTAGCGAGATGAGTAACTGCGGTTCATTCCAGATGGTCTGGTTATTGGTCGGTGAGTTGATGGCGAAATAAGAGTAACGGGTGTCGGCAGCTTTTTCTTCATCGATCACCGGCTCGGGTTTGGGCTTTACCTCGGTCGCATCGATAATGCTCAAGTTGGGTGGCGTGAACTCTTTTGCCTCATCAAACGGTTTATCTGAATAGACGACATTACCTTCTTCATCAAGCCCCTTATACAGGCCAGCGTGAGCCGAGCATACAGATGAAAGGAGTAGAGCGAGCAGTGTTCTTGATAAGGTTTTATTCATAGGTTCAAGCATAGTCTCTGAGTGAGTGTACCGCAATAAAAAGCCCCGCACAAAAGTGCGGGGCTTTTTATCCGATAAAAACTGAAAAGTCGTTTTTATACGCTGTAGTACATATCAAACTCACATGGGTGAGTCGACATACGCAGACGTTGCACTTCTTCAGATTTAAGTTCGATGAAACCATCGATCATGTCATCATCGAATACACCACCTTCGGTTAAGAAGGCACGGTCAGCATCAAGTGCTGCTAATGCTTCGTCGAATGAAGTGGCGACCTGTGGGATCATCGCTTCTTCTTCAGGAGGCAGGTCATACAGATCTTTTGACGCAGCTTCACCCGGGTCAATCTTGTTCTTGATGCCGTCGAGGCCAGCCATCAGCATAGAAGCAAAACAGAGGTAAGGGTTCGCCGTATTGTCACCAAAACGGACTTCGATACGACGGCCTTTGGGATTAGAGACAAAAGGTATACGGATCGCAGCAGAGCGGTTACGTGCAGAGTACGCCAGCATTACCGGCGCTTCGAAACCCGGTACCAGGCGCTTGTAGCTGTTGGTTGATGCGTTAGCAAAAGCATTCAGTGCTTTAGCATGTTTGATGATGCCACCGATGTAGTACAGAGCAGTCTGAGACAGGCCGCCGTACAGGTCACCGGTGAAAGTGTTCTCGCCATCTTTAAAGATAGACTGGTGAACGTGCATGCCGTTACCGTTATCACCGACCAGAGGCTTAGGCATAAAGGTTGCTGTTTTACCGTAGGCATGAGCGACATTATGGACCACGTATTTGTAGATCTGAACTTCGTCTGCTTTTCGAACCATGGTATTGAACAGTGCACCGATCTCACACTGGCCCGCTGTACCCACTTCGTGGTGATGTACTTCAGTCTTTGCGCCCATCTCGTCCATGACCAGACACATTGAAGAACGCATGTCCTGCAGCGAATCGACAGGAGGCACGGGGAAGTAACCGCCTTTGACACCTGGACGATGGCCCATATTGCCACCTTCGTAGGTTTCATTGGTAGACCATGCGGCTTCTTCAGAGCCGATCTTGTATGAGACTTCACCCATGGTGTCCGCCCACTGTACGCTATCGAAAACAAAGAATTCATTTTCAGGACCGAAATAAGCAGTGTCACCGATACCGGTAGCGTTCAGATAAGCTTCAGCGCGTTTAGCGATAGAGCGTGGGTCGCGGTTGTAGCCGGTCATATCATCAGGTTCGATAATGTCGCAACGAAGGTTCATGGTCACTTCTTCACAGAACGGGTCGATAACCTGTGAGTCGCAGTCAGGCATCAGGATCATGTCCGATGCGTTGATGCCTTTCCATCCGGCGATAGAAGAACCATCAAACATTTTACCGTCTTCCAGTTCGCCTTCATCGATGGTGCCAGAAGGAACAGATACGTGCTGCTCCTTACCTTGTGTATCAGTAAAACGGAAATCGACGAATTTAACGTCTTTTTCCTTAATCATGTTTAGAACGTCACTTGCAGACATTTTTAGAGCCTCTAATTAAATAGTAATGAGTAATAGTTCCGTGCAAAAATCAGTCTGCATCAATTTGAAGCAGGGGATTATCTGTACGGCGTTTATCGTTTTGCTTTTATCCAGAGATCAGTTCGTGACCGGGCTGGATAAAGAACCTTTAATCAATTCAGTTTGCCATCTCACAGGGAGAATAAAATCGAGGCAAACAAAACTCATCAAAGGTCCTTTTTTACAGGGGTAGATTTTGCACGAAACATGCCAATAAGGGAAACCCGATATCATGCGGTTTTTCACTGTAATCAGGATCTTTTTGCACAAAAATAGTGCGTTATTGTTGTTGCCGCACCAAAGTTGTGCGCTACTAGTGAAAATACAGGTGGCTTTCACCAATGCAGCTTATCCGTTGGCTGGCTTCGGTAAAATCCTGTTTCAAGGTATCAGCTTCATCAAGGTGCTGGAGATATCGTACGGGTAGACCGGCTTCAACACTTATGTGACCATCGAGATAGTGTAGCGTAACATCATCGATGTGCTTCAGGGTGTCGTGCTGAGCCCACTCATGGTTGAGCGTTAATAATAACTCGCTGCGCAGCGGCAAATCTCGACAGCTCGCGGCTGCTTCATCATCCTCAGGATCGATGTGCACGGTAACATCATTGATCTCTTCAAATTTGTCTATGACCGCTTTTTCAACACTCTCGGAAATGTGGTGACCCTCCGAGACACTGAGTTTGGGTGATACCTGGATGTGTACATCGACCAGTGCATTGTGCCCCATCCGTCGGCTGCGTAATAGATGCAGCTGACGAACTTCATCGATATCCAGAATAGTCTTTCTGATCTGTTCCACCATCTCCGGTTCCAGAGCGGTATCGACCAGCTCCTGTACACTCTGCCGGCTCAGGTCTAACCCTATTTTGGCAATCATCAAAGCCACCAGGATAGCGGCGATGGCATCTAGCAGGGGGTAGCCGATATAGGTCGCGCCGATGCCCACGAACACGACAATGGATGAAATGGCATCACTACGATGATGCCAGGCATTGGCTTCGAGTAGCGGAGAGCGAATCCTGTCGGCAACAGCCCGGGTAGCGTGATACAGCATTTCTTTGCTGACGATGGAAATCGCTGCTATGGCAAGGGTGAAAAGTGCGGGTCCGGCAATATCTTCAGCTTTCTCTGTCCGCAGGACTTCGAGACGCAGGGTAGCATCGTAAGCGATGCCAATAGCGACCGCTATCAACAGGATACCCAATGCGACGGTAGCCAGAGTCTCGTAGCGTGCATGCCCGTAGGGATGGTCCTCGTCGGCATCTTCTCCAGCATGTTTAACGGCGAGTAATACCATACCGTCACTGGCCAGATCAGACAGGGAGTGGATGCCATCGGCAAGTAACGCCACGGACTGACCGACGATACCACCGATAATTTTTATCACCGACAAAATCAGGTTGACCATGACACCCCACAAAGTGATGCGGTTGGTCGCTTTTTTACGTTGTTCCAGCGTTAGTTCCATGGGGATAGTTTGATTTGCTCTTCGGTATGACGCAAGTTATTTATTAGGAAGTTTCACGAAATACCCGCTCACACGGTGTAAGGGGTACCTCCGGGGCTTTCGCTCTGCCATGATGAAAAGATGCCCGCATAAAGCGTCTATTAATGAGTTCAAAATACGGCGTATTTCACGGGAACGACTATAATCGAGGAATTAGTATTAGTCTCAATGCCTCATTGGCAAGCAGAATCTGTGGCTTTTGTGAGATAAGACCATGACCAAAAGGGAAAAAAATGAAAAAGAATAAGAAAAATTTCTGGCAGCGATGCCGTGTCGCCTGTTTTTTGTTGAGCAGCCTGGTCAGTGTGGCTGTTCACGCTGATGAATCGATTCTCTCTCAGGCAAAGGCCCTGCATCAGGCGGGAAAAGCACAACAGGCATATCAGCTATTGCAGTCGAATGCAGATGAATATGCCGGTACCTTCGAGTACGACTATCTGTTAGGCCAGGCCGCCATCGATGCGGGCCAGCCGTTAGAGGCTGTTTTTGCACTGGAGCGTGTTCTGGATCAGCATCCTGATTTTGCACCCGCACGAGCGGAGTTAGCGAAAGCTTATTTTCTTATCGGTGAAAATGAAGCCGCTAAAGCAGAATTTAGTCGTGCACAAAAAGCGGATATGCCCGCAGATTCAAAA
>DROB01000155.1 GCA_011321985.1 Gammaproteobacteria bacterium
CGGACTGCTCTGATATCGGTTGTGGTTTCCATTCTCACTATTGTTGTTTTCCAGAAAATCCTCGAAAAAACCAAACCAGCTGAATATCCGGTTTTTTACGGTCTGTTTGCGGTGCCAGTCAATTATTTTATTCTGCAAGATCCGAAAGAATAATGCGGGCCATTCCTGCTGGTTTTTATCCGCATATTTCTGTGACAGCACCAGCATAGTATCCTGTACGATATCCAGTGCCTGGTCAGTATCTCTGGTCGCTAACTGTGCCATTCTGAATGCTCTTTTTTCAACGCCAGAGAGGAAGTGATTAAGTTCGTGATGCATATAGGCCTGTATTGTCTGGAACACCATCTTTGCTACGATAAAATATCACAGGCTCCAGAGTGGTTCCACATAAATCCATAGATAACAGAAGTGCCCTGCAGGCTACGCCCGGATCATCACAGGCTAAATCGTTCTGAGAACTCTCTGGTCTTTCAGGGCTTGCCTAAAAATCACGATCAACCTGATCTAGCAGGTGGCGAGTAGTGTGTCGCTCAGCTCTTCCTGCATAGCCGTCATTATTACGGTCTGCATGATTTTTAATGTATCGCGCGTAACGTCGTTCACGTTTTCCGATGCGGCCGTCATCATTGATATCGATACGGTTGTGGATATAGTTCGCATGGCGCAATTCAGGTTTGCTCAGCTGGCCGTTATTATTGCGGTCAATCTGATCGAAGTGTCTCTGTGCTGCCTTGTCGAAGGTCTGTGCCTGTGCGGTGTTGCCCGACATCAGTGTAGCGATAGCGATGGCAAAAATAAGCTGTCTTTTCATGGTTTTCTCCATTGCAACAAATAGTTATACAGTGGCTATTTATTATTAGCCGTTACAGGTATTAACGTGCCAGATGGAGAAAAGATGACAGGTGATCAGATTTTTATCTGATCACCTGTCATCTGGAAGAAAAAAGGGACAGGGTTATTTTGTAAGTGATTGATATTGTTTGATATTCAGCCGAGGACCAAACTGACTGACGATGATCGAAGACGCTTTACTAGCCAGTTTGCCTGATTGTTCATAGGACATGCCCCGTGACAGGCCATACATGAAGGCACCAGCAAACAGGTCTCCCGCACCATTGGTATCAACCGCTTTTACGGCATGGGCATCGATCTCGATCAGTTGCTCGCCATCAAAAACAGCCGCACCTTCAGCACCCAGTGTGATAGCAAAGGTTCTTGCAAAGGTTCTAATGACATCGACGGCATCATCGATGGAGTCTTTTCGGGTGTAACTCAGGGCTTCAGCCTCATTGCAGAACAATAGATCGATGCCATCACCGATGGTCTCACTGAATCCATCATGAAAATGTTCGACTACGAACGGGTCTGAAAATGTAAGTGCTGTTCTGATGTTATTCGCCTGAGCTATCCTGTGTGCTTCGATATTAGCAGCCTTTCCTGTCTCCGAAGTCGTCAGGTAACCTTCGAGGTAACAGAAGCCAGAATTTTTGATGGCATCTTCACTGACTTCATAGGGTGACAGTTCGGATGAGACACCGAGGAAGGTATGCATGGTGCGTTCCGCATCAGGTGTTACCATGACCAGGCATTTACCCGTTATGCCACCTTTATGTTTACCGTCCATATTACAGTCGACACCAGCTGTTTTGAGGTCGTCGAGATAAAATTGGCCAAGCTCATCATCTGCGACCTTGCAGGAGTAGTAAGATGAGCCGCCCATCGAGCTAATGGCTATCAGCGTGTTCGCAGCGGATCCACCACTGGCTTTGTTGCCACCAAAAGCATCGAGCTGGCTGATTAATTCATGTTGCTGGTTCTCATCTACCAGTGTCATAACACCTTTGTCTATATTGTTCTCCTCGAGAAACTGGTCATCGATCTCAAACTCCATATCGACAAGTGCATTACCCAGACCATAAACATCGTACTTACTCATCATTTATACCTTTAGATATCTTAAAATGAGAGGCATATTAGCGGTTGTTGGGCAATTTGTCAGTGATTGTGTAATATGTGCCCATCATGGAAACCATAACCCTGCCTTACTGGATATTTATCGTACTGGTGCTGTTCGCTGCCGTGATGGTCCTGGATCGTATCTTGTTACCGAGCATGCGCTGGTATCTGAAGCGGCGGGTCAACAGGGTTATCAATGAGATAAATACACGCCTCGATATAGAGATTCGTCCCATCCAGTTTACCCGTCGGCAGGCACTCATCGATCAGCTCGTATTCGATGAAAAAGTCGTCGATGCTATCAAACTCTACGCAGACGAAAAGCAGATGCCCCACGCAGTCGCGCAACAAAAAGCTTATGAATATGCATCCGAAATCATCCCTGCCTTCAATGCCTATATCTATTTTCGTATCGGTTACTGGCTGGCAAAAAAACTGGCACGTCTGGTATACCGTGTGCGCGTTGGTTTTTATGACAGGGATAAGATAAGTCAGAGTGATACCAATGCCAGTGTCGTCTTCGTGATGAATCACCGCAGTAATATGGATTATGTACTGGTGTCATTTTTAGTGGCAGAAAAAACCACCTTATCTTATGCGGTAGGGGAGTGGGCGAGGATATGGCCATTACAGACATTGATAAAAGCCATGGGAGCATTTTTTGTTCGACGAAATTCAGGCAATGAACTATATCGAAAAGTGCTGGAGCGTTATGTGAATATGTCGACGCGGGCAGGCGTTTGTCAGGCGGTGTTCCTCGAAGGAGGCCTGACAAAGGATGGTGCGCTGCGTGATCCACGTCTGGGTTTTCTCGATTATATGTTACGCGATTATCACCCGCATAATGATAGAGATATTATTTTCATCCCGGTAGGAATCAATTACGACCGTGTTCTGGAAGACAGGAGCCTGGTCCGTCGGCTGGATAAAAGTGCCAGGAACAGGAGTGTGTGGTTTATCATAAAGACGACGATCGCATTTATCTTTAAAAATGCAATGCTGTCCAGAAAAAATCGCTGGCGGCGTTTTGGTTATGCTAGCGTGAATTTCGGAGAACCTGTTTCAGCTAGACAGTTCTGTGAGGCCAATGACGTGGATTTTAGTGCTCTGGATAAGGACGACAGATTCGGGCGTGTCGACGTTCTGGCCAAATCGATAATGAGTAACATCGCACAGGTCGTCCCGGTAGTCCCGGTCGCTCTGATGAGTGAAGTGTTGATAAAAAACAGGGAACAGTGGAAGAGTGAGCTAGAACTGAAAACTCTGTGTGCGGATAGAATAGAAGAACTGAAAAATTCAGGCGCACCTATCGATATATCTTCGAGTGCACTCGAAAGTGTGTTGCGTGCTGCGATGGATATCCTGATAGGACGTGGCATATTGCAGGAAAAAGATAATCTGTATCGGATGGATGAATCTGAAGTGGATATTGTTGCTTACTATGCTAACTCCATCGCCCATTGGCGATAGTATGCTCCCAGGGTTGGGTGGTAGTCGAATTAATCAGGTTTCACTCAGGCTGTTTTTTAGGCTGCCTGATTTTTCCACACCCATAACCAGCTGCTTTTAGACGTTGAAGTTCGGTATCTATCGCTACCTTTGAGGTGCCTGTTGAATAGTGTCTCTTATTGCTCGAAGGTGCAGTACAGATAATAAAATTTACCCCCTGAGTTTCCAGTTTTTTTATCTTCTCCTGTATCTCAGGGCCAGGGGTCCCGTATTCGAGTCTGGTATTTCTGGTCACATTCGTATCCAGATACAGGGCAAGGCCGTTGCCAAACAAAATGATGTTCAGGCCGGATTCCGTGGTGTCAACCTGATGTTGTATGTCACCCATAAGTCTGGATTGTGAGGCAGGATTATCGAAATCGACTTCATATGTATATGCATTGCCAGTATAAATTTTCTCAGCAATAGCCGTATTTGTTGAGAGCAGGAAGGTGAGTATGAGAATATCGGTTATGCGCATCAAAGGGTTTGCCTTGTAAGTCAGAGTGTATGGTTGATCAGGCTGGATACATTGAATGCCTACGTGCCGATCAGTTGCAGCAATCGTTCGTAGACAAGATCGAAATTATTGTAGCGGTAGTCATCCAGTTGTGATCGTATATTTTTGTCCAGGCTTGAAAATACCTCTTTCCTTTGAAGAGCGGTCATCATGTTATTCTCTATTAGCTCATGAGCTACATCCCAGGCTTCTCTGGCAGGTGTTTGTATTGCCGACATAGAGCAGCCGTCCATCAGTTCTCCCGACTGGCATTTCTCTTTTATCCTGTCTGCTTCCTTATCTATTTGTTCAAGAGTGAGTTCCATGGCATTTTACTAACTTTATTCAGAGGTACCCTGGTTAATGGTGTCTTTGGTGAAACTATCGATAATATTATTGCCGTCAAAGTTTTTATACTTTATTTTTGCTATTGATATATCTCTATCAAAGCGATCAGTGGCTGTAAATTACGCTGTCTCTTAACAGATTACAACTTCAGCTAATAAAAGGATTCATTCTGTCCGAGGGGTTGAGGTATGAAGGTTTTGTTTTTGGGAGAAATACATCAGAAATGACTTTTTCATGGACACTTTCAGATTAAACGATAGAATACGGCTTGATATGACGGTACTCTCAGAGTAAGTGTCGGGGTGTAGCGCAGCCTGGTAGCGTGCTTCGTTCGGGACGAAGAGGTCGGAGGTTCAAATCCTCTCACCCCGACCATTTCAAAGTCATGGATGCCTGGAGCCAAAGGGTTTACTGTTGTAGAAATACCCTGAAAACATGGCTTTTATGTAGCAGATGGGCTATTTTTAATCAGAGCTTCCCTAATCAATATCGCTTCGACCATTCAGAAACAGGACAAATGATCTCACAGACAGAATCATCAGTTATCAGCCCGGCTGAGGTGGCATCTTCTCTGGTCGAGAAATCTGCCAGTCCACAGGATGAGCGCATACTGCAGACTCAGATTACCCGTTTAATTACGGGTTCAGGTTTTAGTAATGTCGCTGGTATAGCGATGGCAGCTATCTGGGTGGGCCTGATATGGAAAGATCTGCCACACGAGATTCTTATCGTCTGGTTAGGTGTGATGTTGCTCCTGTTCCTCTATCGTTTCAGTACGCATTATTTCAAGCTGTACTCAGACGAAAGCAAGTTGCCCATAAATAAATATGTAGTCCGACGCTGGTATCTGGTCTCGGTCTTTCTGACCGGCACGGGCTGGGGCATCACCTCGACATTGATGTTTCCATTTAATGAGCTGCATCAGATCATACTGGCTTTTATCCTTGTCGGTGTGTCCGCCTCTGGTGTCTCTTACTCTCCTGTTGCCTGGGTATATTATGGTTTTGTCGGCAGCGCGTTATTGCCGCTGATGATCCGCTTATTCTATGTTGGCGGTGAAGTTTATTATGCGCTGTCTGCGATGACGTTATTCTTTGTCGGTGTGATGATCATGGCGGTACATCGCATGTATAAATCATCGATAACTGAACTTGGCTTATCTTATAAAAATGAAACCCTGATAGAAGGTTTGACCAAGGCCAGTACTCACCTGGAAAGCCTCAATGATGATCTGAAAGATGAGATCGATCACGGCAAAAAGATAGAGGCACAGTTGAAGGTGGCCAAGGAAAATGCAGAAAAAATGAGTCAGGCCAAAGGCGAATTTTTAGCGAACATGAGTCATGAGATCCGGACACCGATGAATGGCGTGATCGGTACCTTGCAGCTGCTGGAAGATACGGATCTGAGTGTTGAGCAGAAGGAATTTGTCGAAACAGCACATAAGTCAGCTGACGCTTTACTGGCTATCCTGAACGATATTCTGGATTTATCCAAGATCGAGGCAGGTAAGTTGAGCTTTGAAAATATCGCATTTGATCTGAACCAGATCATAAAAGATATCGTGGTGCTGCATTCTCTAAAAGCTGAACAGCAGAGTGTGTCGATGGTACAGCAGATCGATGAGGCATTGCCTCCTGCATTGATGGGTGACCCGACGAGGATGCGACAGGTCATCGTAAACCTGGTTTCTAATGCGCTGAAATTTACTGATCAGGGCGAGGTGAAGATCGGTGTCGAGGTGGTGAAGTCGGCAGAAGACAGTGTTGATCTGAAAATATTTGTGTCAGATACCGGCATCGGTATCCCGCTGGCAGCACAAAAAACATTGTTTAATGCTTTTACCCAGGCGGATGGTTCGACCACCAGGAAATATGGGGGGACAGGATTGGGCCTGGCTATCGTCAGCCAGCTGGTGGATATGATGAACGGTGTTCTGGGTGTGGACAGTGTTGAGGGTAAAGGTTCGATGTTCTGGTTTACGGCGACATTCCAATGTTCAGATGAGGCGATACAGGCTGCTACCGAAGTCACTGTCGATGATGATCCGATACAACTTGAGGCCAAAATACTCCTGGTCGAAGATAATCCCATCAACCAGATGGTGGCGCAAAAGATGCTGGAAAAACTCGGCCTGAAAGCAACGTTGGCAAATAATGGAGTTGAGGCACTTTCCTTACTGGAAACGCAGAGTTACGACCTGGTGCTGATGGATTGTCAGATGCCGGAGATGGACGGGTTTGATGCTACCCGTGAGATCAGAAAGCACGCTCTCAAAGCGATAAACCAGCACGCCCTGCCCATAGTGGCGATGACAGCGAACGTGATGTCTGGTGACCGTGAACGCTGTCTGGAAGTGGGCATGGATGATTATATCGGTAAACCGGTGCAGCGCGATCAGTTGGAGTCTGTGCTCAGGAAGTGGCTGGGTTAATTTCGATATAGCAGTGGCAAACATGTTTTTGATGTCTGCTTTGCGTCGGAGACAGTCTCTTGCTCCATGCTACTCATCATTCTGTCTCAATAATTCGGGTAAAAAATACTCGCTGACCAGAATGGGTCTGTCGGATACGCGAAAAACCGAACGCCTGCCCCACACATCCTCATCACTTTCTGCATACTGGTGTGCGACGTGTGATATCGGCAGCAGAGCAACCTGAACTGATTCACGTCGCATGGTCCTGTCAGCGAACAACATCGCCCCCAGTGGGCGGGTTCCCATATTGGCATAGCGCCGTTGTGCTCCCTGGATAGTCGTCGCGGGTATGACTGTTCTGGCATAGACCAGCGGTGTATCACCACGGCATAATAAAACCTGCCGGACCAGTGCCGAATGTACATGTTGCAGTAACATCGCAGACGATTCCTCTGCTTCCATATGTTGCCAGTGTTGTGATATGACATGCACAGAAAAATCTTTGCCACAGAGATGAATCAACCGGGCCGTCAATGATGAGGCATCAAATAACCAGGGTATGAGCTCGGGTCGTATCGATTGGTTGAACAGCTGGTGACGCCGGTACCAGCGCTGGTTTGTTTTCACGATAAGGCTTACAGGTTAACAACAGAACGGGCATTTTAACGCAAACACCGATCCACCGAAATAGACAACCAGAGATGACTGCTCTGTCGCTTCGTTCGGGCACGTCCTTCGCGGCAAAAAACAGCTTTTTTCTTTACGTCAGCGAATGGCTGACATCAGCATCCCTGCGGTTGATGTATCATTGAATAATACCAGTTCTTTGAACTTTGCTTCAGCAATAGGAACTATTCTTTTATCTCGGTTATTTTGTTGATGATGATCGGTGTGCGAGGTGCGTCTTTCGCGAAGGGCCCGCCAGGTCCCGTTGCTACGCGAGAGATTGCGCCAGCGATGTTTTCACCTTCGACTACCTTGCCGAACACAGTGTAACCCCAGCCACGTGAGGTTTTTGCAGTGTGGTCCAGAAATGCGTTGTTTGCAGTATTGATAAAAAACTGGTTGGTCGCAGAGTGAGGAGCGCCGGTGCGTGCCATGGCAATGGTGTACTTCAGGTTTTTTAGACCGTTATCGGCTTCATTCTGGATGGGATCCCGGGTGGCAACCTTCTTGTAATCCGTGGTGAAGCCACCGCCCTGATTCATGAAGTTTTTGATGACACGGTGAAAGATGGTGCCATCGTAAGTACCTGCTCTGACGTAGGCTAAAAAGTTTTCTACGGTTTTGGGTGCCTTATCCGGGTAGAGTTCGAAAACCATGGTGCCTTTACTGGTTTCCACCTTAACTCTGGGATTGGCGGCGTGTGCGAACTGTATCTGGGTTGCGAGTACGAGTGTGGTGACGCAGAGCAATAATTTTTTGAAAGTCATATCGGGGTCTTCCTGGTAATTTTTAGTGTGTGGAATTTAGCCGAAAAAAGCGATTTTGTCAGCTTAAAATGCTTTTTGTGTTAACCGGTTATGGTCGCTTTTCGTGATAGCTGTGTTTTATTGATGCCGATGGAGCGTAGAAACAGGGAGACCAGCTCATGGCTGAGTTCATAGAGGCTGAGGTCTTCCAGCCGGTCTTGTGGTTGCAGGCATTTCTGTATCAGTGCTTCGCGTACCATGCCCTGAAACATCAAACCGGCACTCAGGATGGTTTTTTCCCTATTAGGGAGATCATAGGGCAGATATTCATTCAGGCCAAATTCGATGTAATCGGTAAAACTTTTCCAGCGGTTCTGGAAGAAGGCCAGTGTGGCGGGGTTGCCTTCGAGCAGGCTGTGTAACTCTATCTTGAGTATATCGGGATTTTCGGCGATATTTTTGATATAGACCTGTGTCATGCCGGTGAGCGCGTCTTCAAAGCGGGTACCATGATTGACGATGGTATCGACATAACTCTGGCGTTGCTGAGAAAATTTTTCCAGGACAGCGGTGTACAGGGATTGTTTGGAGTCGAAGTGCCGGTACAGGATAGCGGGGCTAACATCGACCGCACGGGCTATCTCGTCGATGGATACGCCGTAGAATCCTTTGCTGGCAAAAAGGCCCTGAGCGGCAGAGAGTATCGTTTCTCTTCGCTCAGGGCCTGAAAGTCGATGACTCAACTTTTTTAGTCCGTATAGTCTTGCTGTGGACTCAGGCTGCTTTCTGGATCATGAAAACAAACTTGCCATCTTCTTCAGCGCTGGACTTCAGCTCGTTACCTGTCTGCTTGCAGAAAGCTTCGAAGTCTTTTACAGAACCCGGGTCGGTAGCAACAATCCTAAGTGTTTGACCTGCGTCTAAAGCTGAAATTGCTTTTTTAGCACGTAATATAGGGAGTGGGCAGTTTAAACCGCTAGCATCTAATTCTGAATCAAAGTCACTCATAGTGATCTCCTCGTTTTAGTTTGTGGTTTTACCAGGTTGACCCCGGTGAATGTTTATTTTCATAAGTAAACGTTTACTAACATATGAGATAATATGGAGGATGTCAAGAGAAAGTTATCTATTTCAGGACTTTTTTGACCAGAAATAGGCCAGTGCTGAGCCGCTGATGTTATGCCATATGCTGAAAAGTGCGCCCGGCAGGGCCGCGGCGGCACTAAAGTGTTTGATAGCCAGGGCAACAGCCAGCCCGGAGTTCTGCATACCGACTTCTATCGCCAGGGTACGGCATTCTTTTGATTTATAACCGAGCAGCCTGGCGGCATAGTAGCCAGCCAACAGGCCCAGCAGGTTATGTGATATCACGGCAAACAGGATACGGAAGCTTAACTGGTTCAATTGCGTAACATTGAGTGCGGTGATGATGGCGATGATAAGCACGATGGCCGTAACCGCGACCAGAGGCAAGCTGTGCTCGATAGCCTGCACCCGGGAGCTGAAAAAATGTTTGAGTAACAGGCCCAGGGCAACGGGAAAAATGACCATATACAAAATACTGACCAGCATTTTTCCAGTCGGCACTTCGATGGAGGTATCAGCGACCAGCAGGGTGAGCAGGGGTGTCAGGACGATGGCGAGTACAGTGGAGAGGCTGGTCAGGCTGATAGACAGGGCCACGTTGCCTCTGGCCAGGTAGGTGATGACATTAGAAGCAGTGCCACCGGGGCAGGTGCCTACCAGTATAAGACCAATGCTGAGCGCAGGATCGAGTTGAAAAGCCCTGGCGAGCATGAGAGCGGTCAGCGGCATCACCGTGTACTGCAATGCGAGTCCACCAAGGATAAGTTTTGGCATGGAAAGGGCGCGTCTGAAATCAGCGAGACTCAGCGTTAGCCCCATGCTGAACATGATGATGGTAAGCAGAGGGATGATCGCAGATTTTAATTCGAC
>DROB01000156.1 GCA_011321985.1 Gammaproteobacteria bacterium
CGTCATTATTGCGACCTTCTATGAAGAGGAGTACAAGAATCTCGTAGCAGACAACGGGAGCCAGACGACCTCCTCTGAAGAGACGACCAATATTGAATCATTAGCTACTGACGACTCGACAAGCAGTGATATAACAGTGATGCAGGACGGAAAAATAACTGAAACAGCAAATACCACTACTGACAATCCTCAGGCAATAACAGAAAATATGACACGATCTGGTGGTGACGAAACACTGGTTGCGGAGGATAGCGTATCAGGAGAAACCACTAAAGCTCCGACTACTTCGATAACAACAGGTACGGTAACGCCTGCAGAGAGCGGTAAACCGGATTCAACCATGAAAACCGAGATTGCAGAAAAAACCAGGACTATAGCGACCGAAAAAACAAAAACTGCGGCTACTGGAGAGAACAGAACTAAAATACCTGCTTCGACGATTGATAACAGCATCGCAGTAAACACGCACAAAGCCTCTCGCATACGACCGGATGATACATCAATACGTGCACGACGACAGGAAGAATACAATACGGCAATGCAGAAACGCCGCCAGAGCTACGAAACTGAAATGCAGAACAGACACCAGCACTATGAGGCGGCAATGAAAGCACGTGCAGATGAAAGAGCAGCAAACATCGAAGCACGTAAGGCGATATTTCAACGCGTCAGACAGAATCGTATCGAGATGAATCAAAAGATTAATACCATCCATCAGCAAATTTCTAAATTGCATGAAGAGATCCACCAGATAATGCTTGAGTCACGCACCGCATTCGATAAACCGGCTGAAGATCGAACACAAAACCCGGTTATCGAACATATTTGATACCTGTTAGTTCAAACCTTAGCTAGCTAGCTGATAATGGCTACTCGAAATTGAGTGGCTGTTATCGATGGCAAAGCAGGCGTTAAAAGATTAAAAGCGATTAGCCGCAGAGGCGCTGATTAGGACAGGACGCTATTGCCGCTGGCGACTAGCCATCTTGCAAATAATCCAGAATTTATTCCCATATAGACATAAAGCTGCTTCATTGCTATTGACTATATAATCAATTACTAATATAATAGTTTCATACTATTACGATATAGTGATATTGAATAGCCGATATAACTGCTGAAAGCGTCGTTTATGGAATGGTATTTATCGCAAGATAGCCAGCTGTAAAAAAGTCTCAGCGGAGATACCAAAATGAGAATAAAAATAACTGCATTTGCAACACTTTCGACCATGGTCACTTTACTCGCCATGCTGATAGTAGCGTTGCATTCACTGTAGCCACAAAAATAGATCAAATAAAATAGCCATCAGAGTGGTGGTCAGAAGCAGCACTGGGATGAATGCTGCGCTAAATGCACCAAACAAGTACTACCTCTGCAACTGCAGATAAAGTGTAAAAAGATGTTCCACTTTATTTACGAAGGACGGATAGGCCTTAATGTACTTATTACCCCCTCGTAAGAAACAAACCGAACGTAGTGTGATTGCTAAATCATGCCGTCTGTATACCCGTCACCGGGCAGACACTGCACCTAATTAGCAGCAATCATGCGCTGCTAGGGCATGTAGACTTTGTTTACATGCCCGCCTTTATTTTATAACCATGGATGGTTGGTATGTCACAAAGAGCCATGGATGAAGGTGTGACTATAACCATGGATGGTTGGTATGTCACAAAGAGCCATGGATGGCGGTGTGACCATATCAGTAAACCGTATCCACCGATAAGTCATACCAGATACCCGCAGCGATACGCTCCTCCTCCATTTACTACACTCTCTGCCCAAAAATGGATGTCCCTACCCTGATCAGGGTAGCTCCTTCTTCGATAGCAACACAGTAATCACCACTCATCCCCATCGAGAGCTGATCGAACGTCGGTAAATCAAATGCCGCACTGCAGGACTGTTGTAATTCTCTCAGCTGAGCAAAGGCTTCTCGTGTTCGTTGTTCGTCACCCTGCACTCCGATTGTCATCAATCCTCGCCAACGCAGGCAGGGTAACGTCAGCTTCAGCACCTCCGTTAAAAAAGGATGTACCTCATCCGGTGTCAAGCCTGACTTTTTTTCATCACCACTAATATTGACCTGTATCAGGCAGTTGAGTACCGCACTGCCAGAGTGTCCTGACATGGCTGATGACAGTTTCTGTGCCAGTCTTATGCTATCGACCGAGTGTATCCACTGGAAATAACCGGGCAGCTTCCCTGCTTTTTTCGACTGTAGATGGCCGATAAAATGCCATTCGAGATGTTGGCCTAGATAAGGTATTTTTGTCAGTGCATCCTGTACGGTATTTTCACCAAAAGCGATCTGACCCAAATCCGCGATCGATCTGACCTCGTCCAGTGACCGCGTTTTCGATACGGCAATCAACTTTACATCCCTGGCATCACGACCGGCAGCTTCTATACATATCTGGATTTTTTTTTGCAACCCGGATAAATTATCTGTCAAATCAGACACGGTTTCAGTTCGGTCTACTGATGATAATTTGAGAAAAATTTTTCTATGGAATGCATGGCTTTGGTTAATTGATCAACATGGGGTAAGAACACCACACGAAAATGATCCGTATCAGGCCAGTTAAAAGCGGAACCATGAACGATGAGAATTTTTTCCTGCGTCAACAGTTCCAGTACCATTCTTTCATCATTACTGATATTAAATTTTTTCTGATCCAGTTTTGCAAATAGATACATCGCTCCTTTTGGCTTCACGCAACTGATCCCGGGTATCGCCGTCAGCAGATCATGCGCCAGGTTACGTTGTTCATACAAGCGCCCACCCGGTACGATCAGTTCATTGATACTCTGATAGCCTCCCAGAGCCGTCTGGATCGCATGCTGTCCCGGTACATTTGAGCACAGACGCATAGAGGCAAGTAACTCGATGCCTTCGATATAATCTGTCGCATGTGTCTTATCACCACTGATCACCATCCAGCCTGCTCGAAACCCTGCGACTCGGTAAGCTTTCGACAGGCCATTGTAGGTAATACAAAATATATCATCGGCCAGCGAAGCTGTAGAAACATGCTCAGCTTCATCATAGAGAATTTTGTCGTAGATCTCATCGGAAAAAATAATCAGATCATGCTCTCTCGCAAGGTCGACGATGCTCTGTAAAATTTCCTCTGGATAAACTGCACCCGTCGGATTATTGGGATTAATGATAACGATACCACGCGTATGCTCATTGATCTTTGACCGGATATCCTCTATGTCAGGATACCAGTCAGACGATTCGTCACAGAGATAATGTACAGGATTACCTCCTGAAAGAGTGACCGCTGCCGTCCACAACGGATAATCTGGCGCAGGGATCAACACTTCGTCAGCATTGTTGATGAGCGCCTGCATCGACATCACGATGAGCTCACTGGCACCGTTACCCAGATAGACATCATCGATATCCACATCGGCTATGCCTTTTTGCTGACAATACTGCATTACCGCTTTACGGCCGGAGAACAGCCCTCTGGAATCACTGTATCCCTGTGACTCCGGCACATTATGGATCATGTCCTGCACGATCTCTTCTGGTGCATCAAAACCGAATGGAGCCGGATTACCGATATTCAATTTAAGGATTTTATGTCCTTCTTCTTCCAGGCGACGTGCCTCACGATGTACAGGGCCACGGATGTCATAACAGACACTATCCAGCTTGTGGGACTTTTTCAGGGTTTTCATTTTTCTAATTTCAGCGACTTAACTTAAACTATTCAAGTATATATGTATATCGCTATGAAATGTCCAGATATGCATAAAAAAGAAGGCCAACCACCGATGGTTGACCTGAACGGGTCTTGCGCTATGAAAGACAAATAACTGTTAACAACTACAATTTTGCGACATCATCATAACTCGCCATTTCAACAGAGGGGAAACTTCAACGATAAGCATTTAACGAATAAAGTCAAGATAGCCACTCAGTTCTGTGGGCAACCTGACCAGCTGGTTAACACCTGTCTAGACCAGGGCACCTCTGAACAAGTATCCTAGTTCATGATTTTACATTTTGCCAATCTACACGCTAATTCTGAAGATTCTGTTTGAGAGCACGGTACAGGTAATACGCATCCCAGCGCCCGGCAAGTTCACGGATCGAATGCATGGCAAATGTAGGTACGCCCACATCTACCGTCCTCACACCGATCTCGCTGGCTGTTATAGGCCCGATCGTACTACCACAGGCCATATCAGAACGTACCACAAAAGATTGTACGGGTACATCAGCGAGCCCACACAGGTGCTTGAATAGTGCACTGGTTTCACTATTGCTCGCATAACGCTGATTTGCATTCGTTTTTATCACCGGTCCGGCATTCAGTATCGGACCATGATTACCGTCGTGCTTATCACCATAATTAGGGTGCACACCATGGGCATTATCTGCTGAGATCATCGTACTACGGGCGATCATACGCGCAAAATCTTCATCAGTTTCTGTCAACCGTTCTAACACGGATCTCAGAAAGGGGCCCTGCGCACCCACTGCCGACATACTGCCTACTTCCTCATGGTCATTACATACCAGTAGACCATTCTGTGTATTCTGTTTATCCACCAGCGCCATGAGTCCTGTGTAACAACTCAACAGATTATCCAGCCGGGCACTGGCGATAAAATCATCGTGCAGGCCAACGACCGAGGGAGGCTGAACATCATAGAAGCTCAGCTCATGATTCAGTATCTCCGTCGCTGCCACATGCAGCTCTCCCGTCTGTTTTAACTGTGCATTGAGAATTTTTAGCAGTATGTTATTGAAGCTTGCTGGCTTATCCTTATCTTTGCCGCTACTCGTGCTCTCAGGCAGCTTCATCAACACCGGTGGTAAGTGCTTCTGCTGATTGATCGTGCGCTCTTTATTCGCCTCACGATCAAGGTGGATCGCCAGGCTTGGAATGATCGCTATCGCTTTTTCCAGATCGATTAAGTGGTGCGCGATCTCGTCGTTTTCATCGATATAACTGATGCGCCCTGCCAGCGACAGGTCACGATCAAACCAGGGGTTGAGTAGTGCACCTCCATATACTTCTACACCGAGTTGCAGATATTGCCTGTTCACAATCTCAGGATCAGGTTTTACTTTCAGGCATGGGCTATCCGTATGAGCACCCACCATCCTGAAACCACTTTCGACCAGAGACTGGTTTAGTTGAAACGCGATGATCGATGAATCATTTCGGGTCACGTAAAAACGTTGCCCCTGTGTCATCGCCTGCATCGACCACCGTTCACTCTCGTGCAGGCGTTTAAACCCTGACTGTTCCAGTATCTCAGACATCGTCTTTACCGCATGAAACGGTGTCGGTGAGTTATTTATAAAATCCAGTAACCCGTTTGTAAATTCTATGTCTTGCATATCGATAACCTTGTGTGTCCTGTTCTTTCGATGGCTAATTTAATCTATATAGTGTCTTCTGCTGGTAACCTGTAACAACGGGCCACAGTCCCGATAATCGTTTATCTAACTGCTCGTCACCGGTATCAGCGATCATCGGGCGTTTCTCTAAAGAGCGCAACTTTTCATCTGTAGCGATGATGATAATGTTTTTTTTCCCTCTGTCGAAAGATCGGGTTGCTGACTGATTTACAATGAGGTCGATCACTGCAGCACTCAGTTGCTGATTACCCCGCCCGAAAATATGCCCCTGCCCACCGATAATGGTCACCACTATTCTGGCAGGATGCCCTTTTAACATCGCCAGGATTACCTGCTCATCGACATCACTGGCAACCACTGTCTTATTGTAGACAATATCAACACCCAACAAGGTGTTTTTCTGATCCAGCTGATCCATGATTTCAGCTGTACTCGATCCGGAACCGATCAAATAATAAACATCGGGCTCCATCGACTCTATTATATCTGTCGCAATATCCTGCAATGCAAGTTCACTGTGATTCAAACCACCCTGTTTGATCAGTTGCATGCGTATATCATCGACCGGTACAGGGAGATAACCATAACATCTGGCAACCACTTTTCCTTCACGAAAAGCTTGCTCATCAAGATCCATCACCTGAGCATCGACGAGAGACACAGGCTGGTTCATGGTCAGTAGAGCGATTAACTCACCAGCACGCTTCGGCGTTACTGCATATACCGCAGAATGTATCTTCACCCCTGCAGGTATCCCGATAACAGGCAGGGACACCGGAACCTGCTCCGTTAAACTATCCGATAAGGCATCGAGAACATCTCGTGCAGTACCATCACCGCCGGCGAACACGATTAAATCGACACCCTGTTCGACAAGCAACGTTATCACCTTTCTGGTATCAGATGATGAAGTGTGTACATCGGCTCTGTAGATGACTTCATGGGCCAAGCCCAGCTCTGTGAGTACATTTTCACCCATAGCTGCACCAGCAGTCAGTATCGAAAACCGCTGCTCATCATCCACTCCTGTTATCTGCTTCATATAAAAATTTCTCTTTTTCCTTAAAATTTACATCAAATTTCCATTAAAAGCTTATAAATTGTGTTTTTTAATGGAAA
>DROB01000157.1 GCA_011321985.1 Gammaproteobacteria bacterium
ATATCTCTTACGAGAAAGAAGTAAAACCTGTGCTCGACAAACGTTGTGTCGTCTGCCACAGTTGCTACGATGCCCCCTGCCAACTGAAACTCTCCTCGACTGAAGGGCTCACTCGCGGTGCCAATAAAGAAAAAGTTTATAATCCCAAGAGGCTCACCTCGATGGAGCCGACCCGGCTGTTTATCGATGCAAAAGATGATGAATGGCGGAAAAAAGGATTTCATTCCGTACTGGATGATACGAAGAGAACCGGCAGCACATCCCTGTTACAGAGACTACTTGTACTCAAGCAGCATAACCCACAACCTGCCGGAGGCTTATTACCTGATGACTTTACTCTGGATATCGAGCGTAAACAGATCTGTCCTGATCAGGACGGGTTTGATGACTACGCCGAAGAACACCCTTTATGGGGAATGCCATATGCTATGCCTGGTCTTGATCAGGCTGAAAATATTATCCTGAAAAAATGGCTTGATACGGGTGCCGTTATCGAAAAAATCCCGGTACGAAACGAAGCCGATCTGCAGATTAAAAAATGGGAGACTTTTTTTAATCTGCCCTCAAACAAGCACCGTCTGACCAGCCGATATATCTATGAACATTTATTTCAGGCTCATATCCATTTTGACCAAACGCCACCTGATGAACTTTATCGACTGGTCCGTTCTCACACCTCGACGGGTTATGATATCGATGAGATAGCCACGCTCAGACCCTATGACGACCCGGGGGCCAGAAAGTTTTATTACCGTCTACTGCGTTACACGCCCACTGTCGTTGCAAAAAACCATATCGTTTATTCTTTATCTGACAAACGTCTTGAACGTTACAGGCAATTATTTATCGAACCCGATTACGATGTAGACAGCCTGCCTTCCTACGCGGCTAATATGACATCGAACCCGTTCAAGACTTATGCAGCCATCCCCCCTGATTCACGCTACCGATTTTTACTTGATGAAGCACGATTTTTCATCGAAGGCTTTGTAAAGGGGCCGGTCTGTCGAGGACAGGTTGCTCTCAGTGTGATCGAAGACCATTTCTGGATAATGTTCTTTAATCCCGACAGAGAGATCTTTACAACAGAACCTGCATTTCTGAATAACATGTCTGACTACCTGCAGATACCTTCAGAACGAAAGAGTCATCTAAATCTGCTTCCGATATGGACAGACTATTGGCAACGTCAGAAACAGTATATGGCCACGAAACAACGCTACTTTGAAAAGATGAACACCCATGACCTTCACCATGCTCTCAGCTATATCTGGAATGGTGACGAGAATAATCCAAATGCAGCACTTACTGTCTTTCGCCATTTTGATAGCGCCTCAGTCGAATATGGTTTTGTCGGTGATGGACCTGAAACTGCATGGATAATCGACTACCCACTCCTCGAACGCATACATTACCTACTGGTCGCTGGTTTTAATGTATATGGAAATATCGGGCATCAACTCAGTACCCGGATATTCATGGATTTCTTACGTATGGAAGGAGAAGATCATTTCCTGGCCTTCTTACCCGTCAGTAAGCGCAAAGAGATCCGGGACAAGTGGTATCAGGGAATGCGCTCAGAACTGGATACTATCTTTAAAGCCCCTATGGAGTGGTTGAACGTTGAATCTGTCATCGGTTACCATACGGACGATGTCCAGCTCGAACTTTATGAACACATCAAACAACGGATGGGAGACGGCTTGTCTCACTCGTACCAGATCAATCAGTGTGGAACAAAAGATTGCCGCCAAACGACCAACCGTACTGTAAAAAATAACGAACTAAAAATAAAAATTGATAACGCCATGGAGACGATTGATGACCTCAAGGGAAAACGGCTGCATAACTTTCCCGAAGTATCATTCGTACGAGTCATCACCGATGATCCTGAACGATCATTTAGTTACTCGTTCATACGTAACAAAGCCTATAAAAATGTCAGTTCACTGCTATCTGATGAACGAAAACGTGACCAACAGGATATCGAACATGATGACATCACCGTCGTAGACTGGCTAGCCGGCAGTTATCCGAATTTTTTCTTTTCAGTTCACATCGATGACATAGATGATTTCATCCAGTATTGTATGTCTGTAAACGATCAGAAAAGTTTTGATCGCTTCATCGAACGTTATGGCGTGAGAAGAACAGATCCAGCATTCTGGAAAACAGCTGACTGGTTTCAGGATCAGTATAAAACCCAACGTCCCCTCCATTCAGGGCTTTACGACCTCAGTCGATACAGTAATCTATAGGACACCACGGCTCGCTCCATGGTCAATTAACAGAGATACCCTGTAAGTCTGGATCAGTGATGATGACAGCCCCCTGAACCACGACGGGCTTCCAGTGACTCCACCTCGATTTCCTCGATATAATCGATGAAGGCGCGTTTGATCTTTTCCATCATACCGTCACCGAGCATGAGACCAATATCTGTAATTTTTTTCTCTATCTGGGCTTCCGTCGCCTGCATAAGATCATAGACGATAGTGACGCTGTCTCCATCTACCTCGACAAGATGAATACCCATCATGGACCCTATGTAGTCGATAAACATATTTTCGACCTCAGGGGGAAGTGCTTCAGCCAGTTTCATCTTTCTTTTCTTCAGCACTTCGACACCCGCATGTTTGGGTGATTCACTACCTGGATAACCGATATACAGGTGAGGGTTCAATCGGAATCTTTCAAGGCATTGTTCAGAACAGAATACATAGTGACACCCCATGTAATCCATAGCTATATCACTCGAATAAACTTCCATCTCACAGACAACATCTTTGAATATCGCTATATTTTTTTTCATCGCCCTCGACCTCATCATGCCACATATGGTATCCAGATAAACGATCCTTCACTCTGTTCGACCCGATATTTCCCGCGAAGTTTTGATTATTCAAAGTTAATAATTCCAAAACCCCCACCTCCCCTGCATACGTTATCCCCAGCCATCCGTGGTAGTATTCATATTACGTTGACCACCTCCTAAAGGATTCCAAAGATGGATAAAAAAATTATTATCGCTACCTTCATCGGCTTTAGCTCTACTTTTTATCTGACTGCCTACGCACATAATGAAACGACTGACAGTGTTGACCATGAAGCTGAACGCCAGCTAAAAGAAAAACAGGGTGACAATGATACCTGGAACAGTTTCATGGAATCGGTCAAGGCTCAGGAGACAAAGAAAGATCCGATATTACC
>DROB01000158.1 GCA_011321985.1 Gammaproteobacteria bacterium
ATAAACGATGATGGGAGAGAGCGTGGCACGGAAGATGATAAGCAGCAGACATAATGCTGCTATGGTCAGTATAGATCGTCCCTTCCATGGGTTGGCACGATAAAAGTTTTTCAAGTGTTCGATTGTGGTCGGTGTGTCGTCAGTGGTCATGGCGATTCTGGTTATTAGAGGTTATACCGGTTATTCGTCGTTATTTTTAGCCGAGGTACGCAACATCTGCAAGATGTTATATTGCATCTCTTTGTTCAGTAGCCGTCGGGCCTGTCGTCCCTTGTCTATCGCCATCTCTGTTATCTCCAGCTTTTCCGCATCATCAATCTTGACGTAATCAAGCCTGATCAATGAGTTAATAAAATTTGCTATCAATTTTTTATCGAAAAAATCGGGAGAGTTAATCTCGTACATGAGAGACAGGCGCTGTGCCATCAGGTGACAGAGTTCTTCCAGGCGTTGGTGCGGCAGAGCGTTAGAGCCATGTTCGGCCAATAATGCAAATATCATGTAATAGAGTTCCAGAACAGGGGCGATCACCTGGGCCAGAGTGGAGAGTTTTGCATTGTGTTCGGAACTTATAGCGGGCCTGGTGTAACTGCTGGTCTCTTCATCATATGAGAGTAAACCGGCGTCTGTTAGCTGGATGAGCAGGTCGTTGATAACTTTCTCTATCTCTGACGGAGGCCAGGGCAAAAAGAATTCGGACATCAAAAACGGGTAAGCAATTTTAATATACTGAATAATTTTTTCGCTTTCTAAGGTATGAGCATTGGTAAAACAACATGCGATCAGCGAAGGTAGAACAAACAGGTGCAATATATTATTTCTATAGTAAGTTAACAAGATGGCATGTGCGCTGTCCAGAAAGATAAAGTCCCCCATCTCATGTTTGCGGCGGCGGACCAGGTCGAGTGCTTCAGCGTGCTGTACCTGCTCGTCTGCATCATGCTTTGTCACAGTGATATGGTCTGAATAATTGAGACGTTCGATCAGGGAAGTATAAAAAGACAGGGTCTGTTTCAGCTCGCCTTCATCCATGGTCTGATTTGGTGCGGCGAGCAGGGCGGTAGCGATCAGGTTTACTGCATTGACATCACAACATTCATTGATGTGCTGCATGATCTGCAGCGAAGTCTGCTCCACGACGGTGCGTAACCAGTCAGGACGTTTTTTGTCATCATACGTTTCCTGGTGCCAGTCAGAAGCGTGTTTATCCAGCAGGGTATCCAGCAGGACAGGTTGACCAAAATTAGTAGTGACACGCCCGTAAAAGCCACGGATACCGAGAAAGGAGCGTATCGAGCCCAGCAGGGTCTCTGACTTCTTGTCATCGCCGGTCAGTTCTGCAAGGTAGGCTTTGCCTTCGATCATCTTTTCGTAACTGATATAGACCGGGATAAAAGCAATGGGGCGTTTTTGATATTTTAAAAATGCCCGGATAGTCATGGCGAGCATACCGGGTTTGGGCCGCAATAAGCGACCCGTACGGCTACGCCCACCCTCTACAAAATATTCAACAGGCATACCTGTTGATAGTTGTGATGCAATATATTCAAACATCACCGTCGAATAGAGTTTATTTTCTTTAAAACTACGACGGATGAAGAAGGCCCCTCCTTTCCTCAATACAGGGCCGATGACAGGCATATTGAGATTTTTACCGGCGGCGATATAAGGGATTGCCAGGCCCTCATTATGTATCACATAAGATAGTAGTAGATAATCGATATGGCTCCGATGGCAGGGTACGTATACCAGTTCATGGTCGAGGGCCAGTTGTTTGAGCGGGCCACTGAAATGGACATCGATGCCCGAGTAAAACTTGTTCCAGAAAGCGGCAAGGATGCGTTGCAGGATCTGTATGGTGATATAGCTACGGTCAGCTACGATCTCATTGAGATAGCTGTCGGCAATTTTTGTTGCACTGTATTTCGAAATATTGTCTCTTTTACTCCGTTGCTTTATGGCATCAGAGACATCTTTGTTCTTCAGTAAGGTTCGAACCAGAGTTCGTCGGTGAGAGATATCGGGACCGAGGGTCGCGGTCTTTATCTCTACCAGTCGTCGGGACAAAATGATCTGTAATCTCTCTATGCTGTCTTCGCCGATGGCAGTGTTGTCGATCACATCACGAAATGAAATAGCGGGTGAAAATTGCAACAAAGTATTTTTACCGTTAAACAACAGGGTGAAAAATCGTCGGGTACGACCGGCGATTCCCCAGGTTTCAGAAAACAGGACCCGTATCCAGTGTTTCTGTTTTAGTACGGGGCGACCCCAGAAAATAACAACAGGAACAAATCGTATGTCTAAATCGGGGTCCTCATCCAGTGCCCCGAGGATGTCACTCAGCATGGGAGATCGTTTGATATCCTGTTGTAACCAGGCTTTGAGTGGTTGAGCCTGTGCTACGGTGTAGACACTGTGGTGGTTTTTCAGCCGCTGGTGTTTGATCCGGGATAGTGGTGTTTTCAGTTGTCGGAGCTTGCACTCCTGTTCCAGTACTAACAGGTCAGACCAGGCCCGTGATTCCAGCACATAGACAGTCTTGTTATTGCTGTTTCTGGATGGGGCATCGTCGGCCTGTGTGACATCAGTTTTTATCCATAGGTACAGGATTTTTTGAGCGATAAAGGTTAAAGGTGATGTCAGGTTCATATTGGACGGCATGTTGTTGATGCTCGGTCTTGACTATGGCGAGGCGGGCATTGATGGTGGTTATCTTGCCGGAATTCGGCATGACTTTGAAATATTATTTCCATCGTAAAAAGATGTTTATACAGCGTCACAATTTTTAACAGCGTTGTGAAATAGTTAGTCGACATCATTTAATAGTTTTTAATTCAATAGGTTATAATAATATTGAGTTGTGGCCTGTGGGCCTATTATAGAGGAAGTGTCGAATTTATTAACAGTATTACGCATATATGGCTACCGTAAGTGAAGTTATTATTAAAAATAGACTAGCTGATATTTTTAACCTGCTGTTTTATATGAGATATTTTTAATATGGCACAGGGCTTGCATTGCATACAGCAACATTAGATTTTTCTGCGTGAAGGTTCTGTGTATAACCTTTGCAGCGTGTTAACGGTATTACTTAAAAAGGATTAAAATTGTGAGCATATTCAAACAGTTACTATTATTCGGATTCATTTTTTATGGCTCTAATGCAGCGGCTCTACCAGTTACTGGTACGCTGGAAATGACGGGGAGTTTTTTTGCTGTGGATGGGAACGGTGCCGCAGTAAGTGATGCCTCTCTAGCGACAGGCATTGATTTTGATTTCTTCGGTTTCGATATGTTTCGTGCAACCAGTGGTGATGGCGACTTTGCCGGACTTGCTGGCCAGGTAGGTACCATAACCGATTTTCAGTTCGCAGCTTTTGCTGCGCCGATAGCGGATTTTTGGACAATTGACGCTTTCTCATTTGAGTTGACAGATATCTCCCTTGGTTTTACCAATGACCCTGAAGACTTTCTGGTTCTGGACGGTGTCGGTAT
>DROB01000159.1 GCA_011321985.1 Gammaproteobacteria bacterium
AAATCGCTGATATTATCGCCATCGGTGTCGATCAAAATCGTGCTGGTACCGATACTGAGTTCGAACACATCACTCAGGCCATCGTTATCATCATCCAGGTCACAGGCATCACCCGCACCATCATTGTCGGTATCCAGCTGGTTGGCATTGGCATCAAATGGACAGTTATCAAGCGCATCCTGTATACCATCACCGTCAAAATCCGGAGGCTCACAGACATTGCCGACACCGTTTGAATCAGCATCTTCCTGACCCGGATTGCTGTCGGCAGGGCAATTGTCGTCACCATCCAGTACGCCATCTTCATCTCGATCTATGCCCAGGCGTAGACCGGAGCCTACGGGCACTGCTGTATAGGTCACTTCCTGACCTGCCGTTAAAGCAATATTACGAATATTTAACGCACTCATTAAATTATCCGATGCCTTATCCAGTTTGAAATTGCCCCCTGCCAGCAGATGCGCGCCACGTGACTCACCCGCTATCGTCATTTTAACGATAAGGTCAGAATCACCAGCGAGTGCTTCTGTGATCAACAGATTAATGCGGTCCTGGGTCGCTGTCGTTCCGGTTCCAGATAGAGTGACCTGCTGCCCCACTATCGGCTTTAGATTTGAATCAAAAGCAAACATGAACTGTACCATCTGCTTCCGCAGTACCGTCGGATCGGCACCAGACAGAGAGAAATTAAAAAGTGATGCATTATGAAAGCGCTCAAGCGTATCCACAGCACCATCGTGTGTGTAACCGAAACCACGGATCTGATCACCTTGATGAGCATTATTGCCGCTGTTGTCAAAAGGGATATCAGCCATACCAAACATGCCGACTTTTTCATACATGTTCCGAAGCTGAGGGACTTTCAGATCCTGCAACGCACCTTCAAAACTCATCAGTCCCGCTGTACCGAAGAAGCCGGATGCCGGATTCAGAGTATGACAGCCATTGCAGTTTGTTATGGTATCGCTATTGAACGGCCCCATAAAATAATCCCTGCCGGCCTGTTGATCAGCCGTTAATGAATCATCCAGTGCCCGGATCGGATTCGGTGGTGGCGTAACCTGAAGCATAAAATCAGTGTAAGCCTGCATCTGAGCGGCACTCAGTGGTCCCGATCGACCGAGCAAGCCAGCAAAAGCGACATTGAATGTTTTGAACGCCAGATCTTCATCCAGTGCGTCACCACCACTGTTCGCACCACTACGATCACCACGCCAGTGCATCGGACCATGATTAGCCATACCGCGTAAGGTCTGTGTGATCATCGGGCCTTTCATAGGATGAAAAGGGGCACCACCACCGAAGATGATCGGATTATTATTCGTGATTACTGCACCGTCAGGATCACCCAGATCCCATGCCAGTTCATCCTTATCTCCTTCGATATGACAACTCGCGCAGGAGGCTTCGCCGTTACTCGATGTCTGCTGCGCATCATATAAAAACTGACGACCCGCTATCACACTCGGCGGTTCGGGGTTATGTAAACCAGTATGCATTATCTCTGTCGCACTGACCGTATCGATAACAGAGATGGCGTTATCAAAACGTGTCGTAACGTAGAGGCGGTTATTGCTTTCATCGAGGAGCAGACCATCCGGTCCACCCGCAGTCAAACTGATATGGTTAGCTGAATCGGGTGTAAAACTGTTATTCTCGAGCGTCACCGTATTGAATACACCGACTTTCCCCGACCCTTTTGCGACGACATACAAAGTCGTACCATCAGCACTCACAGCGATACCTTTTGGTGTCGATAAAGAATTATCGCTGATACCAACGGGTGCGGGAGTTATGCTGTAATTGATATGTTTATTCAGATGGATGGGGCTGACCGTACCTGCAGCCGGATTGATCACCGTTATCCTGGCTTCATGCAGATGCCCCTGCACCGTCGTCGATGCCGAACCGGTACCTTCGAACCGGACTTCATTAATCGCTTCGGTATTGGCGACATAGATCTTGCCCGAGACCGGGTTTACCGCCATGTTAAACAGGACCGTACCGACCCCTGAAAATGAAGCTGTCTCGACAGGGACCAGCGCATTGGCATCGATCGCAAAAACATCTTTATCCGGCAGGTTGAATCGTACCAGGCTGGACCAGTCGGTACTTAATTCATCGACCCATTTTGTACCATTATATTTGACGATCAATCCCGTTTCCGGTGATTGTCGTGTACTGATAGTTTTAGGGTTAGGTGGAGGGAGTTTGCCGACACCGTTTACTTCTCCCGCTTTGATAAAACAGGGAACCGTGGTATCACTGTTGCAGACTACCTGTTCGTGCAATGTCGTGGTCTGATTACCGGATTTAAAGATAGCCGCATAGACCGTATTACCATCCGGTGAAACCGTTAAAGCTTTGGGCGTATCACCAAACAATGTAACGATCGCCACTCGATCACCACCCAGTGAGGTACCGGTATTGGTCGCATCGAATACCCATACATCAGCACGACCGATACCGGGTGTGGTCAGTTCACCCGGATTACCAGGACTGGTATACGGGCTATTCTGCCCACGGTGTGCGGTAGTGATGAAAGCACGATTACCGCCGGCACCGGCAAAAACGATATCGGCTGGCTCATCACCGACCAGCAATGTTCTTATGACACGTGCGGGTGATGATGAAACATCGATGATACTAACCGAATCTGAAAGGTAGTTAACCACCCATACCTGATTGTTCGAATAAGCTGCAACAGCAACAGGTTCAAGTCCGACTGCAACAGACTCTGAATAAGTCGGTGAGCCATTGTTGACATCAAAAATTTCCAGCCGATTGTCCGGTGTATTAACGACGAATAATTTCGTGCCATCTGGCGATTGCGCGATAGGACGTACCTGTCCACTTTCAAATGCAACAAATGTAGCGTGAGCAGTATTTAAGCCCAGATGAAAGACCAGCAAGAGTAACATCAGCCGTATTTTATTATTCATCATCAATCAGTCCCCTCTTCTTTTTCCTTATATAGTGTCACTGTTGCAATGCCAGGAAAAATATAAAATCATCATTTCATTCAAACACATAAAGCAAAATAAAGCACTGACATGTTCATTCCAAAACAAGAAAGTGTAAAATATTTCGTCATTGGCAATAAAAACAGGCTATAAATTAACCGGCTATAACGGCATGAAGTTAAAAGACAGTTCCCGTTGCAAAGCAGACTTCAAGAAATTAAAAGCGATTAACCGCAGAGGTGCGGAGATGAAGAGTTATATTTTGTTAGCAGCACCTGCGGCGCTATTAACAAATCCAGGCTTTTCTCTGCGTCTCCGCGCCTCTGCGGAGAACAAGCTTTTGATTTTAAATTTTGTAGAAGGTCGGGCAGTGCTCACCCTACAGAAACTATTCAGAGGTTCCCTAACTGTAGGGTTATTTCGTGCCGGGCAAAAAAACAAATAATGAATGGTTTTATCTGTGTGTGATAATCTGCGCCAGGTGCCGCATCGCGGTGCAAACCGCTCCTACGGGTTAGTCACCTGCAGGAGCGGAATTTATTCCGCGAACAGGGGTTAAATAAAACGCACGAATCACATGTTGTCAACCAACACGGAAAGTCTGTTTCTAGCTGGTAGTAAACTTTTCATTAAGGGATGTTTTTAACGATACACACTATATTTACACGAACCGGTTCAAGTGCTTACAGATCAGGTACACATCAGTGCTTCATCATTCTCGTCATCTTCAGTCTCTTCCAGCATCTCCTCGGTCTCATCGATATTTTCAAATTCAGTCACATCCTGAATGGTATTGGTGAGCGTAACCACATCGCTCTGTATCTCTGGTATGAACAGTCCCGGAACCGATGTCGTCAGGAGATTAAGCTTATTTCCTGAGATAGATAAGTCGTAAGTGTACCCACTGGATGCAGTCAATGCGAGTGTTCCACTGCCGGAGGCAAAATTAATCGGATCAAAACTATCATCGATATTACCGGTGTAACCCGTCGAATTATCAACGATGACATTGAGTATGCCATCAAATAGTATATTGCCGGTTACCACCAGCTCATCATATTCCTGACCGATCAACAGCCCTGCTATCTCGATATTAAGAACTGAACTGCTAAGCAGTGTGAGATCACCATCGATGGTGAAAGTGCCCAGTGAAGCACCTGGATCGAATTCACCACCATTCATCATATTACCGGTAATCATGCCTGAGCCACTCAAGACTCCATCATTCTTGACATTTCCAATGACGTTACCGTTTATTATCATATTGCCGTTGAGATTATCTATCTGCACTCCGGTGGATGAAGTATTATTAACCACCCCATCGAATTGCGTAAGAGCAGTTGCACCGTCCTGTGTATACACGAAGTTATTCTGGACGGTCACGTCACCTGCAACAGTAAGACTACCCCCTGTGTTATTGATATCACTATCTGTTACTAGATTATTAATATCAAATACTCCTCCTGATATCTGAATCGTACCACCGGTAATTAACGATGCTGTATCAATATCCACTCCAGCCTGCGGAACGAAACCTGTGCTCCAGTTATTAGCATTATTCCACTCCAGATCACCACCAAAGTTATCGAAGAATACGGAGTTATTGTTCTGGAATGTTATATCGTATTGGTTAGCACCCTTGACAGGTAAAGCATAACCAACAGGGAATGTTACTTTATTGGTTCCAGTTATTGGTAATAAACCACCTGAAGTCATCACGATGAAGTTATCAGATACGGAAGGACTAAAGCCACTATCGCTAACTGCAATAGTTCCATTTGCAATTATGTTACCGCTTACTGCGAGTTGATCGTATCCTGTACCGACCGTCGTGCCTTGTAACTCGATTTCCAGAATACCGTTTATACCCTGGATGTAATCACCATTAATTGTGAGTATCCCTGTAGCTCCTGTTCCACCTGGACGAACCGTTCCATTTGTATTATCGACATTACCAACAAAAGTACCAGAGCCTTGCAAGATACTGCCCGCATCTAGATTAAGCACTTGTCCTAGATTCAAACTGCCTGTTTGTATATCGATAGTTGCGCCAGTATGATTATAGGTAAGATTGGCTCCGCTGCTTATAACAGAAATACCTGTTCCAGATGATTTAACAATGCTACCACCCGCATTATTATTAAACACGCCTGACCCAGCATTTCGCGTAATCGTTCCATCATTCTGGAAATCAAAGGCATTGTTGTTATCAAATGTACTGCCGTTATTCAGCAACAGG
>DROB01000160.1 GCA_011321985.1 Gammaproteobacteria bacterium
AAGGGGATCAGGTACACAGGAGGCGATCACTAATTATGTCGAGCAACAGAGTCCGGATAGTGTCCTGAGTGTATGCTTTGAACTGAGCAGCCCCGAAGCGATCAAAGGAGCGGTAGAAGCGGGTATGGGTATCTCTATCGTGTCGCGTGCCAGTATAGATAAAGAATTAAAACTGGGGACCTTGACCGCCGTTGAATTATCGCCAAAACTTGAGCGACCGTTTTCGTTCGTGCGTCAGCGTTATAAGTTCAAGTCACGGGCAGCGGATGAACTGCTGGGTTTTGCCCAGGAATTTTGTAAAAACATGGAGTAATCAGGCCCGATAGGGTGATGATGACATTTATCTATCTGAAGAAAATATGTGATGAGTAAAATTAAAAGCAGTACCGAATTAACCGACCTCTATGAAGCGATGGATGATCAGCGCAAGCAAAGTCTGTCAGATTTTGCTGATTTTCTATACGCACAGGCCGACCCCGTTTCAAGGGAGATTCCACCACCAGTAGAGATCCCTCGCCCACAGAAAGAAACCGTGGTAGGTGCGATAAAACGACTCAAAGAGACTTATCATATGGTAGGGAGTATGTCTGTTTTTTCAGCGGCATCATCATTGATGACCGAACATATGGTTAAAGGCCGTGATGTGGTCGAAGTCATCGATGAAATGGAAGCTCTATTCATTGATGCTTACGATAAATTAGTACAGGAAAATACCCCTGAAGAAGCACGATCTGAAGAATGATCAATGTTATCAAAGGCTGGTTTGAGAAGCATTTTTCAGATCCACAGGCCATCATCCTCGTTTCTATCATCGTTCTGGGTACTATTCTTGTCCTGTACTGGGGAACGGTTCTTACACCTGTTTTAGCCGGTATCATCATCGCTTATGTACTCGAAGGTCTGGTGAAGCGATTTTGTACCCTGGGGATGCCAAGGTTTGTTTCATTCCTGCTTAGCTATACTCTGTTTATCACCGCGTTGGCACTGATCCTGTTTGGACTGGTGCCACTGGTCATCAGCCAGGTATCACAGTTAGTTGTCGATTTTCCACGCATCCTGAACAAGATTCAGCAGTTGATTCTGACTATCCCTGAAAAATACCCGCTGTTTGCCGATCAGGAGATCGAAAAAATGCTGGGTAGCTTCTCTTCCGAGCTGGTCAATGTCGGGCAAAAGCTGGTCAGTGTCTCTCTATCTTCTGCCGTCGATGTTTTTACGGTACTGGTCTATCTGGTGGTAGTGCCTCTACTGGTATTTTTTCTGCTCAAAGATAAAACCATCATCCTGCAATGGTTCCGGCGTTTTCTGCCAGAGGATCGAGGCCTGGCCTATTCGGTATGGAAAGAAGTCGATGCGAAGATGGGAAACTACATCCGCGGCAAATTGCTGGAAGTCGTCATCGTCGGTGTCGCTACTTTTATTCCACTCAAAGTGATGGGTATGAATTATGCGGCGACTATGAGTCTGCTGGTGGGCCTGTCCGTCATTATCCCCTACGTGGGTGCTGTTGCTGTCACTATACCCGTGGCGATGATTGCCTGGTTCCAGTGGGGTGCCAGCAGCGATTTTGCTTATCTGATGGTGGCTTATCTGGTGGTACAGTTTATGGATGGCAATATACTGGTGCCGTTACTGTTTTCTGAAGTGGTGAATATGCATCCTGCTGCAATCATTATCGCAGTGCTGTTTTTTGGTGGTTTATGGGGGGTATGGGGGGTGTTCTTTGCGATTCCACTGGCGACGTTGGTGCAGGCGGTGATTAATTCCTGGCCTTCGATTCAGGCTGGGCCTGTTTAGTAGTGGTCTTTCTTTTCTTTCTATTTACTTCTTCTTTTACTTGGGCATTGTGGGTCTCGCCCCACTGGCGAGTAACTTTTCTGTCTGCAGCAACAGAAAAGTAACCAAAAGAATGCCGCCACGTCAGCTGCGCCCCTGTAGAAGGCACAGGGGTGCCCATCGAAGGACGGGGTTTGTCATGCTGTGGAATAACTCGCAGAAGACGCTCAGACAGCTGGAACAGAAGGCCCATGATAACCCCCGCCCTTCACTGGCTTTCTGAGGTGGAGGGTAAGTCAAAAGATAAAAGCAAAGAAGCAAAACAAGATCAAAAACACAAGCAAAGCAGATCCAGACCAGGCACAAAAACGTAGCTCCATAACCCGCAGAATAAAACCATCAGTCAAACTAAAACACCGCTTTTGACTTAGTCTTTGACCTTACCCACCTCAGGCAAGCCATTGATATGGCAGGGGGATCATGGGTCGTCTGTGAAACCTGTCTGAGCGCCTTCTGCGAGTTGTTTCACAGCATGATTTCCCTGCCATATCAATGGGAACCCCGCGTCTTTATGCGGGGCGCCAGCCGTAGTGGCGGCCTTTTCTGGTTACTCTTTTGGGCTGTAGCAAAAGAGTGACTCGCCCGCGGTGCGAGAACCGCAATGCCCAAATAAAAGAAGAAGTAAATGTTAAGAAAAGAAAAGAAAAGAGAAGAAAGAAAAAACTAATCCAACGAAACCTCATCAACTTTCAACTTCTTCCCCATGAATCGTGTATACAAAACCGTACCCAGAAAAAACACCAGACTACTGAATATAACAAAAAGTCCAATCATCAAATCCTCACTACTACCAGCGTACCAGACCCCCACGATAAAATAAAAAATGGCAAGGTACATCGACCAGGCATGAGTATAGAGTTTGCCTTTCAATAAGCCCATGAGTGGAAACATCAGTGGCCCGATCTGAAGGAGAATGATGATAGAGATAAGATGTTTAGCGGGTGGTTCTATCAGCAGGTGCCAGGTGAACAAACCTGCCAGCAAAGTGAAGTAACCGGACAGGGTCAGCCATCGTCCCAGTTTTATGTATGTTTCGGATTTAATGCTGTCTTGAGTCATCGTGATAATTTCTTCGTCGTAGCGGCAACCCTTCTACCAAGTGCCAGGCATAATTTTCGTTCATCGTCACTCAGCGGTGTTGCTTCCATGTCATCGGTCAAACGGGTTGCGCCATAAGGCGTGCCTCCCGTCTTCGTCTGGAAGAGTTCCGTTTCAGTATAGGGCAGGCCGATGATCAGCATACCGTGATGTAGCAGCGGTAACATCATGGTCAGTAAAGTACTCTCCTGCCCGCCATGCATACTGCTGCTGGCGGAGAAGACTGCGGCGGGTTTACCAGCGAGTTTGCCCGCCATCCACAGGGCACTGGTACTGTCTATAAAATATTTCATCGCCGCAGGCATATTACCGAAGTGGGTAGGGCAGCCCAGTATGAGAGCATCGCATTCGATCAGGTCATCGGTGCTCGCATACAGTGGACCATCCTGAGGGATCTTGGGTGCCACTTGTTCCGTACTGGGAGAGACCGCAGGGACGGTACGTATCCGTGCCCGGATACCCTCAACTTCTTCGATACCACGAGCGATAATATTTGCCATTTTAGCGGTGGTGCCGCCCGGGCTATAATAGAGTACCAGTACTTCTGCTTCTGCTCCTGTCGTTATTTCGGACATTACAGGATATCCAGCACTTTTTCGGGTGGACGACCGATGGTTGCTTTATTGCCATTGATAATGATGGGACGCTCCATCAGGATCGGGTGTTCGATCATCGCCTGGATCAGTTGTTCGCGGGACAACCCCGGGTCATCGAGTCCATTTTCCCTGTACGGTGCTTCGTGTTTGCGCATTATCTCACGAGGTTCTACGCCTAACAAATCCAGCATTTCATTGAGTTCATCATGATTGGGAGGCGTATTCAGATATTCTATGACAGAGGTGTCCACGCCCTTGTCATCCAGTATCTCCATGGTTAAGCGGCATTTACTGCAGCCGGGATTATGGTAAACCCTCACTTTTTGACTCATTATGTGCGCCTCTTTTGATGTTTGTCAGATTTTATCGGAATTTAGCGGTTTTGACAGTAAACATTGACTTGACACTAAATGCTTACATTGTTATTTTTTAGGGCTATAATCCTACTCAATAATCACAAACAACAATACCATCCAAATTGGAGATATGTATGACCATGCGAACAACTGCCCGTCTGTTTAGCGTTGCCCTTTTAAGCCTAGGCCTGATTACAGGTTGTGCTACTTCTGAAGAAGAAGTGGCTGATGATCCTTCTGCCGCCGCTGTGCAGGCTATTGCGGATGCTAAAGCCGCGAATGCTGAAGCAAAGTCAGTCGATTATGAATGGCGTGATACTGGAAAATTAATCAAAAAAGCAGAAGCGAAGCTGGCTTCTGGTGATACTGAAGGTGCAATCAAACTTGCAAACAAGGCTGAGAAGCAGGCTAACATCGCTGTTGCACAGGCCGCTTCAGAAAATAAAAAATTCCTGAACAGCAATGCTGATGGATCCGCTTCTGCCAGTTCATCGAGCAGCAGTGCCCGTAATGCCGGTGCGGCGATGGGTGGGCGTGTAAATAGCTACTCTGTCGTCCGTGGTGACAACCTGTGGAGCATCTCAGGTAAGGATGAAGTCTATGCTGACCCTTACCAGTGGCCACTGATCTACAAGACTAACCGTGACAAAATTCAGGATGCGGATCTGATCCACCCGGGACAGGTTCTGGACATAGACCAGAACGCCTCTGCATCAGAGATTGATGCTGCGGTAAACCATGCTAAAACACGTGGTGCCTGGTCAGTCGGTGATACCGAACAGTCTGATCGTGACTATCTTTCAAGATAAGGCGATTTGATAGCCATAAAAAAGGTCCGCTTGCGGGCCTTTTTTTATGGCAGGAAATAAGTCATGGTGATAAGCAGGAAAATCTTCATCAGTGGTCGAGTGCAGGGTGTCTTTTTCAGGGAGAGTACCCGACAGAAAGCGGATGATCTGAAATTACAGGGTGGTGTCAGAAATTTAAACGATGGTCGCGTAGAAGTACAGGTGACAGGCCAGGAAGAGCGGGTTCAAAGATTAATTAAATGGTTGAAAATGGGACCGAAATTCGCAAAAGTGTCTACTATTGAAGTAATAGAAATGGATGTGTCAGAAAGGACCGATGACCCATCGGCGCTGCAGCAAAATGCAGTCTTCGATGTGTGGTCAACAAAATAACCGGATTAAACCATGAGCGCAGTATTCGATAACAACATAAAACAGAACCAGCATCTCGAAGTTCACGATGTTCTGAAATGGCTGGAGCAGGACGAAATGGTCGATGCCGAGAATGCTCACATGTTGCGCACGCTGGCGATCGGTGCCGAGTACCGGAAAAAGAACCCTCTGGAAGTGATAGCCGATCGTAACTGGGTCAATCTCCAGACAGAAAAAATACTGACACTGGATTTTTTAACACGATGGCTGGCAGAGCGTGTCGAAATGCCCTTCGTTCGGATAGATCCGCTGAAAGTGGAAGTCGCCGAAGTGACTGAAGTCATGTCATACGCCTACGCAGCCAGATATAACGTATTGCCCATAAAAGTCGAAGGCTCGAGCATTACCGTCGCCACCGCACAGCCCTTCGAGCGAGATTGGGAAATGGAACTGTCTCGCATACATAACAAAGAATTTAAACTGGTCATCGCTAGTCCGGATGATATCCGCCGCCTGTTGCTGGAATTTTATACCATCGCAAAATCGGTCCATGGTGCGAAAACATCATCTGACATGGGTGGTGGTAATATTCAGAATCTCGAACAGCTGATGGAGCTGGGTCGTAGCGGCAAGCTCGATGCAAACGATCAACATGTAGTGAATATCGTGGACTGGTTGTTTCAATATGCCTTCGACCAGCGGGCCAGTGATATACATATGGAGCCACGGCGGGAGATGTGCCCGGTACGTTTTCGCATCGACGGTGTTCTACAGGAGGTCTATCAGATTCCTTCAGCGGTGATGAAAGCGGTCACCAGCAGGATCAAGATCATCGGTCGCATGGATGTGGCAGAAAAACGCCGACCACAGGATGGACGGCTAAAGACACGTACCGAAGACGGCAAAGAAGTCGAGTTACGTTTATCGACCATGCCTACAGCCTTTGGCGAAAAGTTGGTGATGCGTATCTTCGACCCGGACGTGCTGGTGAAAAATTTCACCCAGTTAGGTTTCAGTAAAAAAGATAATGCGATATGGCAATCGATGATAGAGCAGCCACATGGCATCATCCTGGTTACCGGGCCAACGGGTTCGGGCAAGACCACGACCCTGTATTCCACATTGAAACTACTGGCTAAGCCAGAGGTGAATGTCTGTAGTATCGAAGACCCCATAGAACTGGTCGAACCTACTTTCAACCAGATGCAGGTACAGAAAAATATCGATCTGACCTTCGCCAGCGGTGTGCGTACGCTGTTACGGCAGGACCCCGATATCATCATGATCGGTGAGATCCGTGATCAGGAAACGGCGGATGTGGCTATCCAGGCCGCGCTGACCGGACATCTGGTACTCTCTACCCTGCATACCAACGATGCCCCCTCTGCGGTAACCCGTATGCTGGACATCGGTGTGCCTCCCTACTTAATCCAGTCCTCGGTGCTGGGAATCATGGCGCAACGGCTGGTGCGAACCCTGTGCCCGCATTGCAAAGAGAAAGCTGAGATCAGCGACCAGGCCTGGCAGGAACTGGTCCAGCCCTGGAAAGCGGAGAAACCAAACCATGTCTATAAACCCGTCGGTTGTCTGGAATGTCGAGACACCGGATACCAGGGGCGCAAAGGTATTTACGAGATGTTCAAGTTTTCGAAAGAGACACGGGCGATGATTACCCATGAGTGCGATATCCATGATATGCGCCGACAGGCGATCAAAGATGGCCTGCAGCCGCTTCGCCTGAGTGGCGCAAATAAGGTTGCTCGGGGAGAAACGACCGTGGAAGAGGTGTTGCGCGTGGCACCGCCACCTCTGGAAATCTGAGGATTTCCTCATTGCAGGGGAGATCACCGGGGGTACGGGTACTTTCTTGTAAAGACAGGTAATTAATCTTTATATTCATAAGCTTACCGCTAAAATAAGTCCATTTTTTAACCTATCTCTCAAGTTATGTTTATCCGTCAGGGGCAACAGGCTATAATACGCGCCACGACAACCCCCTGTTATCTGTAAATCTGAGGATTTTTCATGAGTTATTGTTTTTCTAAAACTGTCGATGACAATTTTGACGATGCGATCAAACGTGTCACT
>DROB01000161.1 GCA_011321985.1 Gammaproteobacteria bacterium
GGTGAACATGAAACACCGATAATAAAGATCATCCCGAATAATAGTGAAGGGTCTCATGCATCAAAACAATGACGGCTTGTCACCCCGGGATGCCTGAGTCCCGTCCTGCCTGTACCCGGCTAAACCTGTAAATCGTGGCATCGCGGAATAAATTCCGCTCCTGCAAAACACCACCATCTGCAGGAGTGGTTTGCAAACCGCGATTGCTGACAGAGGAAAAACACAGCTACAGTAAAATACCGATATCGAATGTCACTCTGAACGGCACGATTATTTTATTCTCGCCTGCGTTGATTCGTGTTCATCAATAGCATCTTGATCTTCCAGCCAGTCAACCGCCCGCGAGATAGCATAAGCATGCGCCTTCCTGTCTGAGAGCAGGTGGTCGGTATCGTCCAGATCGATCAGTAAAGTCTCCCCCTTTACCCACCGCTCGATCTCACTGGCATTATCTTCACTGACCAGTGCGTCGTTTTTCACATTAAAAATCAATACCGGTTTGTCCAGCTTCGTCAGTTTCTGCTGCATGTCCCACCGCCTCACATCATCCACGAACTGCGGGTTGATGTCATAGAACTTGCCCGCTACTTCAAAGCTGGCTGGTATACCCTGTTCCAGTAGCGTCAGAGCCTGTTCGAAGTGATGCAGCACATGTTCTGGCTGACTGGGTGAAGCGATGGTAATAACTTTTCTGATCGCGGGCGCATCTATCGCCGCAGCCAGCGAACTGGTACCTCCCAGGCTGTGGCCCATCAAGATGGCGGGCTCTTCATAATGTACGGCTAAAAAATTTATCGCTGCATGTAAATCTTCTACCGTCGTCGAAAAGTTACACTCCGCAAAATCACCTTCGCTGTCACCGAGGCCGGAAAAGTCAAAACGTAAAACTGCATAACCCTGTTTTGCCAGTATGCGGCTGCTCCGATAGGCGGTAAGGATATCTTTGGTGCAGGTGAAACAGTGACTGAAAATAATGAAGTCCCTGATTTTTCCGACAGGTAGTTCCAGTCTGGCATCCAGTCGGTTTCCATTGCTACCCGCAAAAGTAATTTTTATGCTTCTGGTTTTTATCATATGGTGTTAGTTTAGTTGTATTCATGACTATTGGAAAAGGTATTATGGCAACCGATGATAACGAAAATTGTTTACCTGCGGGCAAAATGCCGGTAATCCGTGTCCCGGCCCGGCCTGCTGATCAGAATCCTGGTGGCAGTATATTCGGTGGCTGGATCATGTCCTATGTCGATATCGCAGGCAGTATTCCTGCTCTCGATCGTGTCAGAGGGCCCGTGGTCACACGTGCAGTGGATTCGTTTGAATTCAAGAAACCGGTTTTTGTCGGCGATCTGATCAGCTGCTATGCCGAGATTGTTTCAGAAGGCCGAACTTCGCTGAAAGTAAAGGTCGAGGTGTATGCCGAACGTATGAAAAAAGGCGACATGTCCTGCGTGAAAGTAACAGAGGCGACACTGACTTATGTCGCCATCGGGGATGATCGCCGGCCCAGAGAAATTCCTTCAGCCTAGAGGTTCGCCCCTTTTTTTGTATTTTTACCGGGCATTTTCTGCCATTTTCAGTGTAAGAAAAGTGTAAAAAATGCAGGGTGAATCGTAGAAATACCGATAGATCGTTCCTGTTTTTCTCGTATGGTCAGTACGTTTAATGAATAAACTTTTGATCGGTGATCATACCATCCTCGACTTCTGACAAATAAATACGATAGAAAGATAGACTATCAATCTTGGTTATGTTAAAAAATCTGTAATAGTTGGTTTCCGCTGCGGTTTTCTGGGCCTTCTTCACCTGGAAGTGGTGCAGGAACGGCTTGAACGGGAATTTGACATCTCCCTGA
>DROB01000162.1 GCA_011321985.1 Gammaproteobacteria bacterium
AAACCCAGGCCAAACCCACTCAGAACGGCCTTTACCACCTGGTTCAAGGACTTATACACAGTGATTCGCACCAAAACCGTGCACACCTGTATTTAATCGCACCATAATCATTCACTAATATTCCACTATCGACACGTACGTTGACTTCCCTGCGGGCAACACGGCAATTTTCTAAATTGGCACGAATTCTGCTACTTTAAAAATCATAAAAATTTAATGTGGAACAAACGTATGTCTGGCAGCAACAGTAATAAATTAAATCTCTTTTCTTTCTCCGGGAACATGCGGATCCTGCACCTCACCTGGTTCGCTTTTTTCCTCACCTTCATGGTGTGGTTTGCTCACGCTCCGTTGATGGTGGTCATCCGCGAAACCTTTGGCCTGTCTGATCAGGAAGTTAAAGCCCTGCTCATCCTGAATGTGGCCATGACCATTCCCGCGCGGATCGTGGTCGGTATGCTGGTCGACCGCCTGGGCCCACGCATCATGTTTTCTTCTATCCTGATCCTGTCCGGTCTGTTCTGTATCGCTTTTTCCATGGCGCAAAATTATCAACAACTCGCCACACTGCGCTTTTTACTGGGTTTTGTCGGTGCCGGATTTGTTGTCGGTATCCGCATGATCTCGGAGTGGTTCCCTGCCCGCCAGACTGGCGTTGCTCAGGGCATCTATGGCGGCTGGGGTAATTTCGGTTCAGCCGCATCGGCAATACTGCTACCGACCGTTGCACTATTGTACGGAGGGGATGATGGCTGGCGTTATGCGATCGCAACCACAGGTGTACTGGCGATGGCATACGGTGTTTTTTATTATTTCGCCGTAACCAATACCCCTAAAGGTTCGACTTACTTTAAACCTAAAAAAATGGGTGGTATGGAAGTGACCAGCAAATTCGATTTCTTCCTGTACCTGGTCGTGAGTATCCCGATGTACGGTGCACTGGCGATACTGACATGGAAGCTTTCTCCCGCAAACCTGAACTGGTTTGATAATACGATCACTTACGGTATCTACAGTGTGCTCGCGATAATATATCTCTACCAGTCTTTTAATATCTACCAGGTCAATAAAGATATCTTCAGGAAAGAGGTACCTGATATTTTTAAATATGACTTCAGCCAGGTTGCCGTATTAAACCTGTCCTATCTGGTAACGTTCGGTTCTGAACTCGCGCTGGTCTCGATGTTACCGCTGTTCTATAAAGACACCTTCGAAATTTCGACCGTACTCGCCGGTATCCTGGCTGCGATTTATCCGGTGATGAATTTAATCGCCCGCCCCGCTGGTGGTGTCATCAGTGACAAGTTTGGACGTAAACGCACGCTTATCGTGCTGTTTACCGGTATCGCACTGTCTTTTGCTCTCCTGGCCCAGGTCGATTCGAGCTGGGCCCTGCCTTTCGTGGTTGCGACCACCATCGTCTGCGGTTTATTCTCTAAAGCAGGTTCCGGTGCAGTGTTTGCCATGGTTCCACTCATCCAGCGCCGCATGACCGGGCAGATAGCGGGTATGGCAGGGGCTTATGGCAATATCGGTGGTGTGCTGTTTTTAACGATCCTGTCATTTGTTTCTTCACAGGCCTTTTTCATGTTTATCGCGGGGGCGGGAGCCATCGTATTGTTCGCCATTATCATTTTCTCACGCGAACCCCGTGGTCAGATGGCTGAAGTGATGCCTGATGGCAGTGTCGAGATGATCGATGTCTCGTAACAAACTTAGAGAGCCTCTGAATAAGTCGTGAGAGACATGAACCGGTGTGCCGCTATGACCATATGCCGCATGGACGCGGCATTTGAGCGTACATGGATGTATTCACAGCATGTCACAGATACGGTGAGCCAATTCATGTCTCGGATAGTATACGTACAACTGAATCCTTTATACTGCTGTCATTTAATGAGGGCATCAATGGATACATACTCAAGACCTGTGACCAAGCAACCGTTCTGGCACTTTTTATAACAACGTTTAACGGTTAATATCGAACTATGCATTCACAATTAACCATCAGTCTCGGACAGAGTTCAGACAAAGGCATCAAACAACGTAACGAAGATTTTTACGGTGCTTACATCCCCGAAGATTCTACCCTGGATAATAAAGGTATCGCCTGCGCGATCGCCGATGGTATGGGCAGCTGTGCCAATGCTCAGGAAGCCAGCGAACATTGTGTTAAAAGTTTTCTCAACGATTATTTCAGTACTCCCGAAACCTGGACGGTCAAAACCTCCGGTGCAAAAGTTTTAACGGCGATCAATAACTGGTTGCTGAGCAACGGTAATAAAGATCATGCGAATGGCATGGTCACGACGTTCAGTGCGATCGTCTTTAAATCGACGACCGCACATATTTTCCATATCGGTGATTCACGTATCTACCGTTTTCGAAAAAATGGCAACTCGGGTGATCTTGAACTGATCACAACGGACCACCGCGTCTGGATATCTGATGAAAAAAATTATCTGAGTCGCGCCATGGGCATCGACAGTCATCTCGATATCGATTACAAGACACTGGCTATCGAGGAGGGCGACCTCTTTCTGATGACCACTGATGGCATCCATGACTATCTCAATGACCAGCAGTTGAGAGAACACCTGAATGCTGATTGCGCTATCGAAGTCAAAGCAGACAGAATCGTCATGCATGCTCTCGAGGAAAAGAGTCATGACAATGTCACCTGTCAGATAATCCGGGTCGAAACACTGCCTGCTCAGGATGCCAACGAGATCTATAATGAATTAACACGTCTGCCTTTCCCTCCCCATCTCGGCCCGGGCATGACCATGGATGGTTATGAGATCCTGGAAGAAGTTCACGCCAGCACCACATCGCAGTTGTATAAAGTCCGCGATATGGAGAGCGGTGAGTTATTCATGATGAAGACACCTTCAGTCAATTACTCCGATGACCCCGCCTACATCGAACGTTTCTACATGGAAGAATGGGCAGGTAAGCGGATACAGAGTGATGCTGTACTAAAAATAATCGAGCAGACACGGCAGCGTAATTTTTTATATTTTGTCATGGAATATATCGATGGCATCACCCTGAAACAATGGGCTGAAGAGAACACCTCACCTGATTTTGAACAGGTCATCAGTATCACAAGCAAAATCATCAAAGGTTTGCGCGTATTCCATCGTCTCGAAATGTTACACCGTGATCTAAAACCTGAAAACATCATGATCACGACACACGGCGTGGTAAAAATTATCGACTTCGGCTCAGTGAAGATCGCCGGTGTCCAGGAGATAAGCACACCGGTAGAACGTATCGAATTACTCGGCACAAAAAACTATACCGCACCGGAGTATCTGTTAGGCATGGAAGGCAGTAACCGTTCAGACATCTATTCACTCGGTGTACTGGTCTATAATCTATTGACCGGCCACCTGCCGTACGGCGACAAGATGTCACGGGATTTAAACTGGCGCACCTTGAGCAAGATAAAATATGAATCGTCGATAAAACATAACCCGATGATCCCGCTATGGATGGATGGTGCTATCCATAAAGCCGTGAAAAAAGATCAACGTTCCCGTTATGATACCTTCTCCGAGTTCCTGTTTGACCTCACCCACCCAAAAGAATCTTTCATGGGACAGGCTTCTCCTCTGCTGGAACGAAATCCGACACTGTTCTGGAAGATCATGTGTGGTGTATTATTAGCGGGAAATTTTCTCTGGCTCTATCTGTTTCTGACATAAAATTGCAGGTGCCGCCACAGAGATACTGAGAAAAACACGGGTACTAATACTATGGAACTAAAGGATACACATTGTTTAACACACGCTGTAAATACATCCATGTAAGCCTCGACACCCGCATCCCTGCGGCTGTCGATGTTAAACAATGCATATCCTTTAGTTCCGTTTCAATAAAAAATGGATAACACAAACCCTCAATTCAGCTGCATCATCCTGGCAGGCGGTGAAGGGAAACGCGTCGATGGCCGGGATAAGGGGTTGATCGATTTCAAAGGCAAACCGCTGGTTAACCATGTCATCAATACTGTCAAATCGCAGGCCAGTGAGATAGTGATAAGCGCCAACAGAAATATCAAAGAATACGAGGCTTACGGTTACAGGGTTGTTTCCGATAGCACTGAACGATACTACGGCCCACTGGCAGGTATCGCCGCCGCTCTTCCCTTTTGTCGGAATGAGTGGGTATTGATCATCCCCTGTGATATGCCTTTTCTACCGGTGGATATTATTGAAAAACTATCGGCATGCATTGCCGATAGAGATCTTTGTATCGCAGAGGTTAATGGCCGGCTACAACTGGTCTTGCTGATACACAAAAGTTTGCTGCCATCTATTGAACGATCTTTACAGGACAATCAACTCAGATTGATGCAATGGGTAAAGTCACAGCAACCGGCGATCTGCCCTTTTTCAGAAGAGCATTACTTTAAAAATTTTAATCATGCGGTAAATTTATCATCCCTATAGC
>DROB01000163.1 GCA_011321985.1 Gammaproteobacteria bacterium
AAGCCGATATTAAGGTAACTCGGCTGAATAAGCACCCATCGAAGCACCCCTCGTAAACAATAGTGGTACCGTCATAATATTTTACACATCAACCCTCCTCCTTTATTGCGAACTTCACTAACACACTGATATATATATTTTTTTATACTTATGGCTCGAAATTTGCTTTGCTATATATACAGGGAAGGACACCGATAAAAGACACAAAATTGAAACATTTAAAGATGGACCTCATCCTTTTTTCAGGATATTTTAGAACCAGAGCATCGAAAAGAAACTCTAAACAGGTAATGTAAATGCGACGAAATGGCACGGTATTATCATGAACACTAACAGAGCTATCATTCTGGCTTTTGTTATAAACCTGATATACCTGTGCATATCAGGTCAGGCTGTGGCGTACCAGCGCAGCAATCTACAACCACAGAACAGCTATGGTATCGATACCGTCTCACTTTCCCGACTGTACTATAAACCCTCCGATTATCTCTGGATCGATCAACAACAGCTCAAGCTCGAAGCCTACGATGCACTGGAATTTATCGCTCATTCGGTGAACCATGGATTAAACGCCAACGATTACCACTACGATTTACTGCAACATCTCGACCCCATGCTCAGTGAATCGGAGGCCCACTTATTCGACCTCATGCTGACCGATGGTCTGCTCAAACTGATCAGTGATATATCCACAGGCAAACTGGATCCGACGATTGCTGACCCAAAATGGTCGATACCACGCATACAATTCGATGCCACGGCCTTTCTACAACAAGCTCTGTCAGAAAACCATTTCAAAGACAGCCTGGTTTCACTGATCCCCAACTCGGTCCAATACCGGCAGTTAAAAGCCGCGGCCGAACGCTATCAGAACTATGTAGACCAGGGTGGCTGGTCGGTCATTACTGATATGCCTGAATTGCGCCTCGGGGACACCGACCCGGGTATTTCAGATGTCCGTCATCGCCTGGCTTTTGAAGATAAAATTCTCGACATAGGTGGGGCCGAACAAACCGACTATTTCGATACCAGACTGGAACAGGCGGTAAAACGGTTTCAACGGCATCATAGCTTGCAGGCGGATGGCGTTATCGGCCCGGCAACGATACGTGCGATGAATATCTCTGCCGCCGAACGCCTGCAGCAGATCGATATCAATCTGGAGCGGCTACGCTGGTTACCCGCTGACCTGGGCGAACGCTACATCATGGTTAACCTGGCAAACTATCGTCTGACCGCCATAGAAGATGATGAGGTCAAATTAGACATGCGTGTCATCGTCGGTAAAACGAAACGTTCTACCCCCAGCTTCAGCAGTAAGATGACACACGTCGTACTCAACCCTCGCTGGTATATTCCCAATAAACTGGCACGGATAGACCTGCTCCCCAAGCAACAACGTAATGCGAATTATTTCGACCGCTATAATATCAGGGTATTTAGCACTGAGAGCGGTAAAAAAACCGAAGTTGATCCAGATACCATCGACTGGCAGTCAGTGTCTCGGCAAGCGTTTCCCTATACACTGGTACAGGATCCAGGCAGAAAAAATGCCTTGGGCCGCCTGAAATTCATACTGCCGAACCCCTGGCGGATCTATTTACATGACACACCTTCAAAAAGTCTGTTCAACCGGAGCAAGCGGATGTTCAGCTCCGGCTGTATCCGGGTAGAAGATCCCTTTGCACTGGCTGACTTCAGCCTGAGAGGAAATAATACTCATCAGCCGCTATTAGACAGTATCGAAGATGATAAGAGCTACAGCACAAAACTGGATCAGCCACTCTCGGTCTATGCCATCTACCGTACTGTCTGGTCCAGCAATGGAGAAATCATATTCTCACCGGACAGCTATCATCGTGATCAGCGAATGGCCCAATATCTTTAGTCCATCCTGCTTTTATTACCTATTCCTGAATATCTCACCAAATATCCCGTAAATATCGCAGGTAAATCGATATTTTTGGCTATAATCCTGCTGTAGTAAATTTATAGACAAATATCAGAGAATACCCGATGTTGTTCAATTTTGACCGCTCACGACGAAGTAGACACGATACATGCCCGGACCGCCGCCGTTTCCTGCAATTCGGTGCCGCAGCGACGACCACCTTATTGCTCCCAAAAGCCTTTGCCAGCGTGCGTTTACCCGAGGATATACCGACAGCTCCTGAGCGCAAGCTTTCACTGATAAATCTGCATACTGGTGAGAGCCTGACCGCAACCTACTGGGCAGAGGGACAATATCAGAGCAGTGAGTTAGCCGCGATTGACTACCTCTTACGTGACCATCGTACCGGTGACATCCATACCATGGACAGCAACCTGCTGGAATTACTGAACAGGCTGCATGATAAGGTGGATACGAAAAAACCGTTCCAGGTCATATCTGGATTTCGCTCAGCCAAAACCAATGCTGCACTCAGAAAAAAAAGTGACGGAGTCGCCAAAAAGAGCTTGCACATGCAAGGCAAAGCCATCGATATCAGTCTGCCTGACTGCGGCTTATCTGACCTGAGAAAAGCGGCGCTGGCCTGTCGGGCGGGGGGCGTAGGCTATTATCCAAAATCCAACTTCGTACATATTGATACCGGGCGAGTCCGCCACTGGGGTTAAACCCGGTTGCCGCTATCAGGCCCTAACATCAAGCAAGGTCCCGATTACCTCATCCAGTGTTTTGATCACCTGCATAGAAGCCTGAACCTGCAACTTGCTCATCTTCAGACCGACCAGCGATTCTGCCAATGAGGGCTGATTTTTAACCTGAACATCCACTGTACCCGCAATATCACTCGCGTGCTTCTGCATGCTCTGCATCCCGGCACGCACACCGGATAATGCACTGTTAAAACCGTTTGACGCGTACATACAGATACCTTCGAAAATAGCTTACCTGTAAGTTATCGGCATTGATGGAAGATACTTAAGGGTACCCCCATTAATTGATTACACCCTCTGCGTAGCCTGAAGCATGTAGCTGCAAAGCATGAGTCGCAGTATAATGGTTATTCCATTTTTAAGGCTCATAACCCCGCAGATGCATGCTTCAGGCCACGCCTTTCTGGGCTGAGCTTAAAGCCAGAGGGTACGACCCATTAATAGAGGTGCCCTTAAATCTTTTTATCAGACAACTCCGCTATTAGCTTCAAAACTTTCTCAATTGCTACTTCGTTGTTTTTATCCGAGTGATCAACCAGAGAAAGATACTTCTCATAGAGTGGAATAGATTCTTCCGGATTTATATCTCCGAGAGTGTCCGCATATTTTAACCAGGGATCAGGCTCGTCAGGATTTATCTCGGTCCAGCGTTTCATATAAGGCAACACCTGTTCTAGTGCCACATATTTATAGTAAGAGAGGACATAAAGTCTTTCTAAAGAATAAATATTTTTATTATCCATATCGCTGGCCAGCATATAATATTTCACCGCCTGATCGTATGCTTTTATTGTTTCATACATCCAACCGACATTCTGATATTTCCATGAATAATCAAGACCGATCTCTACGGCCTTAGCTATATCCAGCTTTGCCTTATCCCCATCACTGACCATTGCATAAGCCATAGCACGTTTGTAAAAACAATTTGCATCACTCTTAAAATTATCCAGGCATAATGTCATGATCTCTACCGCCGCTTCATAGTCCTGTATTTCTTTATAAGCATAATAGACACTATCAAGCACTGTTCTCCTTAGCCCATATAAAAGGGCGCGATTATACAACGTGATCGCCGTATGATAATTTTTATCGACATACTGACTGTCAGCCATCGCCACAAGTTCTAACCCTTTCAATGCTACCAATAAAGGGTTGTATTTATAACTTGCTTCATATGACTTTGCAGCGCGCCTCATATGACGCAATGAGCCTCCCCATTTAGGTTGCAATTTATCTACGTAAAAATATGCCAGGTAGTAACTTTCTGGAAATTTTCCCCTGCCCTTTTTAAAAACATCTTCCGCTTCAGAGTCACTCCCGCTCGTACCTGTAATGTTCACAAGAACAACGTAGGCCTGTAGAATATCCTCATTGATCTTCATCGAATCATTTATGTCTACAACAGCCATGTCATAATATTTTCTCAAGCCTGCAAACTGTTCTTCCGATGTCTTATTGGCAAAAGCAGTGCCTCTTACCTCTCCACCGAGATAGTAGAAAGTCGATGCACGTGCCAGCAATGCTATTTCAGGAACTTTAGATCCTTCCACCCATTCATTCAGGATAGCCAGATCATCCCCGGTCGTCCGAGAAAATTTTTCAAAATGAGAACCATACTCTTCAACCGTTAACAAACCGTTCTCAAAGGCTGTTTCAACTTTCATAAGAGCATCATCAAGCTTTCCGAAATTACGATCAGCGAGCAATTTTTTATAATCGAATTCCAGTTTTTTCTGGGATTGATATGCAATAAAAGCCTCATCAACTTTTTTCTTACTCACATCAGAAGCTATCGTCTGTGACACGATCAGCGCAAGCACACAGACGAATATTGAAACTAGCTCAAACACCCCGGGGACATAGAAATATTTAACGATAGCAACCACCAATACTGTGATTACAATATACCGAAACGTCAGATGTAGATCATAACCACCAATGAAAATCAGGCTATCAGTGACAATAAATTTAATCTGGTCTGCAATCTTCATAAAAAGAAAAATGAAGAGGCTAGCCGCATCAGGCACTAACAGCATATCGGTATCAGCAGAAGGCAGAGCGAAGTAATCGACAATAGACCAGTAGTTATAACTCATACCCATCAATACCGCGCTAGACAACAGAGCTGTAAATAGAATTAAGTACCGGACAAGTTTCTGTTCCCTGTTCATAGCATATTTCCTGAAATTAATGACCAGATAATTTGACGGTCAAACCGTAAACCGCTTTAAAAAGCGCACGATTGTCTCATTTGTCACTGGTGCTTTCCGGTGGGTACTCAGAAAACACCGGCAGATCATCTGAACAGGACCACTCGGCGCGAGAGTCCCAGAAGATACGTCCCTGTGGTGAAATCGGGGGTAAGGAATCCAGAGAGCCGGCAGGGATTAAAACCGCATCCAGTTCGGGCACGACACGTGGCATGGGTGCACCGCATCGCTGGCAGAAACAGTTATAGAACCTTTCTGCTTCAGGCACTTTATAACGAGCCAGTAATGCCTCACCCTCGAGCCAGGTAATACTCGTCTGCGGGGTCATCAACAGATTACTCGCATGCCCGGTACCGGTTGCCTTGCGACAACGCTGGCAGTGGCAGTGATAGAAACGTTCGCTGTTTCCGCTTACTTCATACTGTACGGAACCGCACAGGCAACTGCCCGTAACTGTAGTTTGTGACATGATTTTTCCTTTCAGGTTTGAATACAGGTTGCACTTGTCAGTAGTCTGTTATTACAGCACATCCTTCATGTGCTCGGCAACACGAAATGCATTGGCATAGATCGTCCAGGTATAGGGCACGCTACCACCGGTGGGCATAAAACTGCCGTCGGTAACATAGAGATTTTCGACATCATGAGCACGACAGTTCGCATCCAGTACCGAGGTTTTCGGGTCATGCCCGAAACGGCAACCACCCGCGACCAGATTCTGAGGCGGTGACCCGCTTACGTTTGAACGGATATTGCTTGCACCCATTTTTTTGAACACTTCGCTGACGTGTCCATTGATATAATTTCCTACTTTAAGATCATGTTCGTGATAACCGATACGTACTTTTGCAACCGGGGAACCCCATCGGTCTTTCACCGATCTATCGAGGCTGACAGAGCAGTTATCCGTCGGTAACCAGTCACAGAAAATTTCGTAGCGTAGAGTCTGACCATCTGTAAAAATAGATTTGAGGTTTTTCTGTAACGCTTTCCCCCACACCAGATCATCACCATCCCATTTCGCAGCCATCGCCTTATTCATCGCATTGGGATGACGCAACAGAAAATCGACCGTACCGCCTTTCACCCTGCCGCCCATCGCCGCATCATCGATAAAATACCAGTCCTGCAAGCCACGGTTTACAAATGGTCCCCGTGTTTTCATGGCTGCTGCAGCCGCAACATCCATGTCTGCATAGTTAAAATCACCATTGCCTGAACCACCGGCAGAGAACAGTAAATTCTTGCCGACCTGCCCGCTGTTATTGGCCAGCCCCTGCGGATGTTTCGGGCCGGTCGAAGACAGCAAAAGACGGCTGGTCTCTATCGCCTGACAGGCGACGACAAACAACCTTGCTCTGATGCTTTTTTTATTCCCTTCTGCATCATAGTAATCGGCGGAGACCACTTTGCCAGTAGCATCACTGCTTAATTTATACACCTTACATAAGGGTTTTATCTCACAGTTTTTTGTCGCGACCGCCTGGTCCAGCAGGGCCGCTCTCGAACTGCCTTTTGCACCTGATGAGCACCCGTAACTTCCGCAGAATCCCGAGTACTCACAGCTTCTTCGCTGACCTTTATCACGTGACAATACGGCTCTCGGCGTCGGCAATGAATGCAGCCCCATGCGCTGGCAGGTTTCATCGATCAGTCTGGAAACAGGATGTTCCCGTGTCGGGGGATAGGGGAAATCTTTACTCGAACGTGGTTCGGCGAAAGGGTGGTCTATGAAATGACCCGAGATGCCAACCGCTTTTTCGACCCGCGTGTAATACGGTTCCATATCATCATAACTGATCGGCCAGTCAGCGATATTGGCACCTTCGATCTGGCCAAACTCAGTACGCAGGCGAAAATCTTCAGGTTTCAAGCGATAAAAAAAACCGCTCATAAAATTTGATGAACCACCGACACAGTTACCGTTCCAGAAATCCCAGCCAGATTCCGAGGTGGCTTCTGCTACCCAGTCACCGTTGCTATCCGTGTCTTCGATAACATGCTGTTCTTCAGAAAGTTTGGGTGTATATACACTGCGCCGGCAACAGGCCAGTTCATCCTTATAAAAATCTTTCTCAGTAAACCAGGGGCCTTTTTCCAGTACCACGACAGAGTGACCGGCCCTTGCCAGTGTCAATGCGACCGGACCACCACCAGCACCACTACCGATGATGCATACATCACAGCTTTCCTCGATCGGTTCACTCATGCCCTGTAACGCCTCTGCAATAATTTATCCCATGTTTTATCTGCTGACGGAGCCGGGAACCCGGGCTGATGCTCCAGCCATTTCCAGCCGGCTCCATTCTTATTTCCGCCATAGACAGGATCTGCCAGCAAGGCTTCAAGGGTGTACGTCAGTAACATCGACACCCAGTTTCGCCCGGCACGACTTTTGACTATCACTGATATGATCGTCTCCTGTTGCACCCCGGTTAACTGCAAAAAAGTTTTATCAAACCGTTCCTGTGTCAGTCCATCCAGCCAGCCAACACCACGGAAGATAAAGCCTTTATCTTCCGCATCTGCATCCGGGTTTTCTATCGCATCATGAAGATAAATCGTCGCACCGATATCAGCTGCACCGGGTACCTCATCACCCGCCGGAAACAGGACTTCCTGAACCTGCGTGATGGTCTGCCAATGTGGATCATCCATCCAGTCCGGCAGACCGTTTACGGATACATTTTTTTCTATCGACTGACGCCGCTCGGCCAGAGCCACTGCAGGACAGGCAACGGCCAATGAGCCCAACAGACTCATCCGTGTCATAAATTCACGCCGTGATACATCTACGTGCTTATTCATCATGATTCTGCCAGCGATCAAAAAAAATCATGAAACGTCTTTCAGAATATTTTTTATCTTCCCGAAAATCAGCGGTATCTTGCGAATGCAGGATAGTACCCTCGCTATCGGTTATATACATATGAGGATAGCCTTTGGTCGGTGGAAAAGTTTTCATGAATTCAGCGTTATCATTTTCATCACTGACATTTACCTTGAGTACAACAAACGTTTTATACAACCGTGATTGTACATCAGGGTGATCCTTGATAAAACGATCCAGTACATGGCACCAGCGACACCAGTCACCCCCTACTTCGATCAGCACTTTACGGTCTGTCGCTATAGCCAGCTTCAATGCGTCACGGCCATCGGCCATCGGATCACGACTTACATCATAATCATGGCTGTATGCCGGCAATGCATTGACCGCCTGTGATGCATGTACGACTGAAAGATCCAGCAGTATCACGGAGACCTGAAAAAACAGGAGCATCGGAAAAAACAGGCGTATCGAGACAGGTGATAAAAAATGCTTCATGGTAATCAGGAACACAGTTACTAATAGTACGGAAATAAACCGGCACAGCGGCACTTTTGCCACCGTGTTTATAACATTACAGACAGCTATGATAATTGATACAGGTTAATAATACCCGTGTTAATTATCAATATTATTGACAACCGGGTTAATGCACTAGTTCACAACATGGACGTAGCGAAATCAACAAAAGTAGTTGCAGAAGTATGAAGGACAATTGGCAAGACAGCAAACAGGACAAGTTCCATATCAAAATATTTTAAGGCTACTTGTTACAGTGGCCCTGAGATTAACGCTATTCAACCGGATTCTTTGTAAAAGACTCAGAAAGTATCATCCGATTCCTGCTTCTCAATCCTGGCCTGATCCGTAGATGCCTTTTTTGGAGATGTTTTTTTCGGCCACATCAACTGACGCAAGTGGTGCCGTCGCATGACATTGGAAACAGCCTGGTATATCGACGAGAGCAACAGGGCGAAGATGATCGAAAGAACGATGTAATGTGCTTTCCATATGAAAACATAGGATGCACGCAGATACCCGGCTGCCAGCATATCAAATGCCAGTTGAAAATTGGCCAGCATGGTATCGTGTGCTTCAGGTATGACAGTACCGAGCGATGCCGGATGTTTGTCTATCAAGAACCACAAGACCCAACCGACAATAAAATTTATGATAGAAAAATTCAGCATACTAATAGTATTGAAATAAAGGATACGCATTGTTCAAGACCGTCAGCCGCAGGGACGCGGATGCCGAGCCTATATGGACGTACTTGTTGCGTGTCTTGAACAATGCGTATCCTTTATTTTCGTTTCAGTAATAAGTCAGTTTATATACTAAAAAGCGGTTGCTGTATCATCGGAAAAAACAA
>DROB01000164.1 GCA_011321985.1 Gammaproteobacteria bacterium
CAGCCTGTACAGCAACAGGCACAGTAAGGATAGAAGCCATAAACACGAATAAACCAGCTACTTTTTTCATAAAAATAAACCCTATGTCATTATTTAAAAAATGCATTTCACCACAATTACCGCGCTTCGCCAATATCCATTCAGATCCAATTGCAGGTGGCATCAATAGTAAAAATACACCAGAATACACAGCACGCTTAACTTATTGAAATATACTGATCTGATGGTACGACTCATTCTATTAATCGCAGTTGCAGGTATCGCATTGATCCTGTGGCATAAAATCACCTCTACCCGGGGCGAAGAACGAAAAAAAATGGTTTTCTGGAGCATTTTTGGTGTCATCGCCATGCTTCTAGCTTTTCTCGCCATCACCGGTCACCTCAATGTGATCACTGCCGCCATCGCCGGCCTGGTCGCACTGCTGCCTCGTGCTATGCAACTCCTGAAATACCTGCCTTTTATCAACCGGCTTTATCAACAACACGGACAACAGCAGGCACAGCAGAACCAGCAGGATCAAGCTCCTCCACGTGGCAAACAGACCATGAGTACCGAACAGGCCATGGATGTACTCGGTTTAAAAACGGGCTACTCTGAAGAGGATGTCAGACAGGCTCACCGCCGGATGATGCAGAAAAACCACCCTGACCGTGGCGGTTCAGATTACATCGCCGCCCAGATCAACACGGCAAAAGATGTCCTTCTGGGATAACAGCGACCCGTCACGAAGAAAACCACAATCTCACTGACAGATTAATTTCGTCATCTACGGTAAAATACCCCTGTTTTCGTTATCACTACAAACAACAGACAGGACTATTTATTTACCTGTGCCGACTGCACCCTTTAAAATTAATAGATTTAGAATCAACTAATTATAGAATATGGACAGCATTGCCTTACATTAACCGGGCCGGCTCACAAAGCCTGAAATCCAGGTGCAAGAAACCGTAAATAACGGCAAAACACGAAAATATTATGCTACCGATCAATCATTTACACAGCTTACTAATATGCCCCTATCTGACGAAAGAAAAATAGAAACCCGTGACCGTATCAACCGTGACCCGGATTTTCGTAATGCTTTTTTAATACAGGCACGAAACATGTATAAAAAAGCACTGGAGTTTAACGAAAATCTGGAAGATGAAATCAACCGCTTCGAACAGATACTGGGAGCCGAACCCGGGAGTTACGAGTTTATGGAAGGCGAACTCGACGAGATAGACATCTTCGAGAGAATACTGGATGCCTATGACAGCCAGATACTGGAAGACGAAAAAAACACCAGCACGATCAACTAATCTTTTAAACTACGGCTATTATGAACACACTTTCCAGAACAAGAAATACCCTCATCTTTTTCCTGCTGACCATCACCACCCTGGCCGCCTGTACACAACCCGCCGAAGACCCTAAATCGGTCGCTGACCGATACTGGCAATACCTGCAGAACGGAAACACCGCCGAAGCAAAAAAACTGGTTTCTCTAAACAGCCACAAGACATTCACCGACCATAACAAGCGTATCGCATCGATCACGCGACTGGATAACGGTGAAGCAAAAACCTTCGTCAGCACCACCATCACCACCGTCAACCCAAAAACAAACTTCAGTCACACAGAAACGTTCAACACCGTTCTGGTACTACAACAGGGGAAATGGAAGGTCGATGTGGATGCTTCAGAAATCCCTCCCGCACCCTCTGCACAGGAAGAAAAGCTCCAGCAACTATCTGAAGAGCTGACGGAATCCATGCAGAAAAATGTAGAATCCATCGATGAAGCGATGAGCCAGGGCATGCAATTGCTCAACGAAGCTCTGCGTGATGGTTCAAAAGAGATGGGTGACTCACTCCTGCATATGATGAACGAGCTAAATGCCCGCATGCATGAATCGATAGACAAGATGAAAAAACGCAGGCAGCAGCCATCGCCACAGCCAGGCAAACCTGATCCAGACAAGGGCGAGGGAATGATTTAAGTACCGTCAAAACTGGCCAGGCATCTATCTGTAACGTTAACCAGACGTACCCAGATTATCGAATGGGCTATTAACTGCGATACCTGGCTTATTCAGAACATGGGTGTATATCATGGTCGTAGAAACATCAGAATGCCCGAGCAATTCCTGAACGGTGCGAATATCGTAACCCGACTCCAGCAGGTGCGTGGCAAAAGAATGCCTTAATGCATGACAGTTCACTTTCTTTGTTATGTGCGCTTTCAACGCAGCCTTCTTGACCTTTCTCTGCAAGCCATTCTCATGAATATGATGGCGACGTATCTTGTTACTCCGCGGATCCACAGAAACACGCTGCGAAGGAAAAACATATTGCCAGACGATCTCACGCGCAGCGTTGGGATATTTTCTACCCAGAGCAACAGGAATAAATACTTCACCCAACCCGTTAGCGATATCTTCATCATGCATCTTTCTAACGTGTTCGAGTTGATCGCGAATCGTCGTAATCAACTTTCTTGGCAGAGGCGTAACCCTGTCCTTATTACCCTTGGCATCCCTGATCATGATCTGGTTATAATCAAAATCGATGTCAAATATTCGTAATCGCACACACTCCATCAGTCGCATACCGCAACCATACAACAAACCCGCCATCAGACGATAGACCGGGTCATTGATCTCATGCAGCAGGCGTTCGACCTCATCGCTAGATAGCACCACCGGTAATCGCCGCGGTTTTTTAGCAAAGGTAAAATCACCGATATCATCAAAAGATTTTTGCAAGACATGCTTATAATAAAAAACAACCGCATTCAACGCCTGCCTCTGCGTGCTCGATGCCACCATCCTGTTCACAGCAAGATGCGTCAGAAAATCCGCGATATCCATAGCGGCCAATTTTTCCGGATGCTGCTGTTTATGGAACAGGATATATCGCCCCAGCCAGGCGACGTAACTCTGCTCCGTTCTAATAGAATAGTTCTTAACACGAATCTGACGGATAAGCGAAGCGAAAACCTCAGGAAACAGTGACTGAATTGAGGCAAGCGAAGCATCACCAGCAGAATGATCAGCGCTGGAATCCGAAGTCACTTCCAGGGGTTGCCGGGCAATAGTTGGATGAGATTCAGGCAAAGAAACAGCCTGCGATTTACGATCATCCCACGGATAATTCGATGACCAGGGAGAACGAACAACGTCCGTAAACAAAATGCGTAAAGCATCAACAATCTGGCAAAACTGCCAGTCTTTCAAGCGAGTATTTCTGCCTTTTTCCTGTAGATATTTATCAATATCCTGAACAGTATGGATACTCAGACGCGAGTCATGTGCCTTGATATACCGCTCCGCATGCTTCACATACCAGCGAACAACATCAGGCTTAACTCCGTAACACTTTGTTTTATCGATGTATTTTTCCCAAAAACGGGAAACCTTCTTATCCCTGTTTTGATCGAGCATAATAAATCCTTTTATTAGTCAAAGTTGTAATCTACCGAAAGACTGTGTAATTTACAACCAATATCCCACAGAAAAGACAGAATGTGGAATATTGGGTATTACACATTCTGTAATATCCAGATGACCGACATTCTGTCTAATATACTGTTATGTGCTACAGGAAATAAATTTATGCCAATAAGCGTATTATTGAAGTGCCATGATTTAGAAACTACAAAATCATTCTATGCGGAAATACTCGATTTTGAAGTAATAGATTCTGATCAAGGTACATGCACTGTACAGAAAGAAGATTGTACAATCATTTTTACAACTGAAGAACTATGGTCAGGGCATCCAAAATGCACCGGTACAATCTATCTGTTCATCAATGATGTAGACACCTATTACGAATCAATAAAAGAAAAAGCCATAGTACTTTGGCCTTTGCAGGACATGCCGTACGGAACCAGGGAATTCGGAATCAAAGATTATGATGAATATAATATTGCATTCGCGCAAAAAGCATAGAGGCATTTATGGATTTTAATCC
>DROB01000165.1 GCA_011321985.1 Gammaproteobacteria bacterium
ATACCGATGACCTGCGTATACAGATGAATAGTGGTGTCAGGTAAATCAGATTTCAGCGTGTCGATCAATGCCGTTGCACCTCCTGCGATACGGTAGGACATATCGTGTGAAGATTGGTCGCTATATCGCTCGATGCTCTTCGCATCCAGCTCGTATAACATATCACCATCGGTATTCTGCTTGAACAGTTGCAGACCAAGCCGGGTAAGTAATCGTTGGAGACGGGGTTGGAATTCAGGCCAGACCCAGGCAGGTCCCATATCGACGCAGCTGCCAGTGTGCCCATTCAGATACGGTGATAATATTCTGCCCCCGGTCCGTTCACGTGCTTCCAGTATGATCACATCCTGTTGCTGTTGTTGGATCTTCCATGCAGCGTAGAGGCCACTCAGGCCAGCGCCGATGATAATGATTGAATGATGTTCAACAGGATGCTCGATAGCAGACATGTTCCCTCTGGAATTAATGGTGATGGATCGAATTTACCATGTCAGGTCATCGGGTACCTGATAATCGGCATAGGGGTCATCTTCACCAGGCATCATCTCAGACTTTTCTTCGTCGAGAATAATGATACGTTTCTCATTTCGCTGCCTGATCTTTTCGGCTATGGTGGCGGGTACCAGTTCGTAACGACCCTCTATGCGGGCGATACCCAGCTTGCCTCGGATGATCTGTTCCTTCATCTCTGCATTGATGTGGATGCGAGTGATTTTTTCCCGGTGTTCAAAGTTATAACAGATATCACAGTCGTTATTACGTTCGATACAGTTGTTTGTTATAAGTTGATTTATCTCAGATGAAATAGCCCGGTTCCTCGCCTGTTCGTCCTTCTGTCTGTTCAAGGCCTTGTCACGCCGTGCTTTGTCTTCTGCAGCCAGCTTGACTTTTAATTTGACATCATCAACAACCGTATCTCTGGACTGGCGTAATTTTTTTTGTTTCCTCGCCTTGTCCTGATTAGCTTTCTTAACCTGCTTTTTGTTGACTAGCCCGGCTTTTAGTAACTGGTCCTGAAAGGGGTTGCTCATTGTGATTTTACCGAATTATTCTATTCGTACTTATTATAAGCTGTTTATCCGACAGATACCAAAAGCATCTTTTTATATACCCGGTCTTACGTTAAGATGGCAGGAATACTTTAATCTCGGGTGTTTGTTTAATATCGGTTATGAATTACTTTATTGTTCTTTTCCTGTTCATGGTTACATCGGTTCATGCCGAGATTTATAAGTGGACCGATAAGGAGGGGAAGATCCACTTTGGTGATAGCCCTGCTGATGTAGAGAGTGCGACACGGTTAAAAATTAATACGGAGTCCAGATCTGGGATCACACACTCATCAGGGAATGATAAAGAACGTGCGCGTATGGCGAAAGAGCTGGAGGCAGACAGGAAAGAGAGAAGCGATAAACGGGAAAAATACCGGGCGAAAAAAAAGAAGTATAAACGAAAATGTCTATTGGCAAAAGATCGCCTGGTTCAGTATCAAAGTGCCAGTGGTGTCTATACGCTCGACGCTAAAGGTGAGCGACGGTTCTATTCATTCGAGCAACGTGCTAAAAGGGAAAAGCAGATTAAAAAAGCCATTGCCAGATATTGTCATTGATGATGCGTAACAGGTTCGAACTGATCGTAC
>DROB01000166.1 GCA_011321985.1 Gammaproteobacteria bacterium
GATTCTAAAATATTGAGAATAATAAAAGGTAAATGATATTTTATCACGGCTGGCCCATTAACTATTGATGGAATGAAATCCAGTAAATGGCTGAGACCGTATGCTGCATGGATATGTTTACAGCGTGTCTCAGTCATTCACTGGACTTCATGTCTCGGATTATCCTGAATTAATCAGTTGGGCGCGGAAAAGACGCGTAAGCTGTTATCTTTTTATTGCCCGGCTTCATTGATGTCCTGTTAATTATGTCGATGGTCACAAACAGGGGGTAACGCTCTCATCACCAGTGCATACCTCGCCCGCTTGTGGCGGGGCAGTTTATTTTTCAGGGTGAACGAAGTCGATTTTCCATAAATTTTTATTTGCTAAAGTTTTGAGATCAATAACTATGGGTAGGTCTGAGGCCGCAGTAGTGCTGTTAGACTTGCTTGCCGTAGTCGATTCCTGTATCAGAATTTATGATACTTGTTCAGAGGTACCCTGGTAAATCTATGGATAAAAAAGAGGGATATCGCTGATCTGGGTATTGCCTTAAAAAACCATTTCCATGAACCCATGGTCAAATTACTTGTCTGGATGATGTGGTATACAAAACTCACAATGCCGGAGGTTTTAAATGAAACAATTACGCGATGTCAGTGATTCTGATTATAAGGTTGCAATGGGCCGATTACTGGTCATGTACACCCAGGTGGATTATTTAATAATGCGTGCGGTTGCTGAGCGCATAGCATCTGCTCCTGACGATGAGAGCCGGTTATTTATGGCAAAGCAGGTGGGTGATGAAAGTCGTCACGTGCGTATTCAGCAGGAATGGATAAAGGAATTCGGAACTGATGAGACTCCCGTTTTCAATGAGTTGCAACAGGAGATGTTCCTGGTGCATTTTCGATCATTGAACTGGTTGGATTTTTTAACCGATATGTATATCTGCATCGAAGCATTAGGTGGTGAAGCAGTCGAACAGATCGTACCGATGGCCGACCCGGGAACCCGTGCTTCGCTCAAAGTTCCGTTGCAGGATGAAGTGGATCATATAGCTTTCGGGCTTGGGCGGGTGGAGTATGAACTTTCAAAGCTACCGGTAAATGAGAGTATCTCCTACCTGAAAACGATCGAGACCCGGCTGGATTTTCTCGATGATACCTTGCATGGCCTGGGTATAGATGTACCGGCGATGTTTACAGCTGTCGGTGCTGATTACCGGAAAGTGGTCGACACGGTATTGCAGAGGAGGCAGGAAATTATGGATAGGCTGGCGCAGCCGCTGGCAGCATAAAGATGTGGTCAAAACATAGGACATAAATATGACTCACATCAGAAAAAAGAGGGCCTGGCCCTCTTTTTTTAGCCTGATATTGGCTTAACCATAGAGATTTTATTGTTAAGGACACCGCTATTAACTGGTAGTATGTTAATAGAGGTGTCCTTGAAGTACAATCCGGGCCATGAAAATGGCTCTCATAAATTAAAATAAAGGTGAGTTGATGGCTTATAAATGTGAAGTATGTGGTATGAGTGTCGGAACGATGACTTGCGGCGAGTGCGGTAAAGAACTGGTTCATGATACGATAACGGCCGATGATGGTTCGACCGTACATGTTTCAAAATGTCCTGATGGTCATGGTATGGTCAAATCGCCGATGTGTTGCGGGCAGGATATGGCGAGTAATTCATAGCGTTTAGCTGTGACTCATCGTCGAGAAAAGCGGCTTTTCGGCTGCTTTTTTCTTGACTGAAGAATATGCTTGATACGGTAGTTCAGTGATTGGTTTCATGCGACGAGACGATATTATTTCCCCCGATGATTATCGGGCAATAGAGAATAGCCTGGCTTTTGAAATTCCCCTCCCGGTGGCCAAAGACTGGTCAGCAGCTGCAGATTTTTTGAAATTGCTCAGTGATTTCTGCCTGGATAAAAAACCTGTGAATATCGTCGAGTGTAGTAGTGGAACGAGTAGCCTGGTGCTGGCAAAGTGTTGCCAGATGAATGAGTCGGGTCATGTGTATAGCCTTGAAAATGGTGAAGAGTTTGCGCAAAAAACCAGACGGCAGTTAACAGATTTTTCGCTGGGTAGTCATTGCAGTGTCATACATTCGCCTCTGGAAAATATTGAAGTAAACGGTGTTCCATTTAAATGGTATACGTTAGATAAGTTGCCTGTACGTGATATAAACGTACTGGTCGTAGATGGCCCATCAGGTTTTATTCAGAAGAATTCACGTTATCCGGCATTGCCTCTGTTAGTGGACAGGCTGGCAAAAGATTGTGTGATATTTCTTGACGATGCAGCCAGAGAGGATGAGCAGGCACTGGTCCGATTATGGCAGCTCGAGTTTCCCGAGTTTCAGGCAGAGTATATCGAAAATGAACGCGGTTGTTTCGTGTTGAGGAGATGTTAGGGCAGCCTGGTTGATCTATCACTGGATTGCCGGGGATAGAGAGAGTGAGATACGGTTCCATTTTTTTCTTCATTTCTGATAGTCGCCAAGCCTGTTGCTGTCCACATGGTTGCGGCTTGCTCAGGAGGCGTTGTAACGTATCGCCCATTCTTTAAGGGCATGTTCAAGATTCCCCTGTGCCTGGATACGGTTCCAGAATAAAGTAAAATCAGTTTCTATGGATTCGAGATGTACATCCATCTTATTGATCTTGTCTCTGAGAAATAAACGGATATTGCATTCGACCGTATCGAGATAGTCTTTTGCTATATCGCCAGCGGGTAGCCGATGTTTTTCATGCATCAGGATACCCTGTTCATAAGCTCTTAATATCCCATAGTCGATGCGCCTGGTAAAACTTTCGGCGGCTGACAGGTGGTGGCGTTTCAGATGTACATAAAATGCATCATTACCGTATTTTTGATCGAGTCGGCCGAGTATCCATGATAACCGGTTGTCAGCTTCTATATGCTCATCCGGATAGTCCAGACGCTGAGCACCTGTACATGGAAGCAATGACTCGTGAGTAGCAGTATAGTTCTGGATATGCTGGCAGGCCTTTATGAAAGTGGTTGAACCACAGCGACCAGCATTTAGTATGAATATGTTCATGGCGTATATGATATTGCTCAGAAATTTAGAGCTCTGTCCCATGTGTGCAAGTCATCTTGATAAGACTTCAGGGCATCGAACATCTCATCCAGTTTCTTACGTGTTTTTTCCGGGGATGTAATCTCTCTGTATGCATGAGTATGGATGCCAAAATTTTTCTCTATATTGTCCAGAAAATTTTTAAAATTATCTACTGCTGAACCGGTATTCCCGGAACAGAGATTCCACCAATTATCCTCGAGCAGGAAGTAGTCATTTATCCTCGATCTCAGGTCCGTAATCAGTTCCTGTTTCTCGGTATAGTTTTTATTGATGTCAATATATGTTTCTGTCAGTATTGACCGTATTTTTTTAGTATCGATATCTGACTCAGGAAAACCTGTCTGAGTTAGTTTGTTGATGGTGAATAACAGAACATCGCCGTAGAATTGACGGATAAATTCATCGCTCAAATCGATGTTCCTGTAGTGTTTCCTGACGCCTGCACGAAATTCAGATTGCCCTGTTTCTCTTATCGTGCGGTTGTGTAACATAGGTAAGTTTGCTGATACAAATTTTTTCTGGAGTTTTGATTGCAGCAACCTCCCCAGGACAGGCCCTGCCATCCGTAATTTCATGGTGGCGAAGGGGATGAAATATCTGAGCATGTCGGGTTTTATTATATAATTCCCCGTGTAGACAGTTCTTGCCGGTATCGTTTTTGAAAAGCCGTCACCATAGTTAAAATATGTTTTTCGTGTGGGGTGCTCACCGTAAAAAAAATGTTCCAGCTTGTTCGAAAAATTTTCGAGACAGTCAGCATTGGTATGTTCCTGTGTCAGGGGGCAGTGAAAGTCGAAGGATCTATCTCTGTTGTCAAAGCCAAAAAGTTCAGCCATATCATGGTAGGCAGCATCATCGGTGCTTGCCTTTTTTTGTTGGTGAAACTGACAGGATCTATCGGGTTCCAGCATGGATAAGATACTGAGAAAATCCAGCGTATCCTGCTGAAAATTTCCGGCCATGACCGATGGCGAGACGGGTGGGTCACCTACGACCTTACCGGTAAGGATAGATACATCCTGTTGTTTGAAAATCTCATTGAGATAATGGAAGTAATTGATCGCGTGGACGGACTTTCCGGTATCAGTATCTGTGACGATACTGAATTCCTGGTCACTGTCGATGAAATAAAACAGTGTGTTATCCAGATGCCGGTCTCTATTACGGTCCTGGTTAAGCTTCAGATAGGTAATGTTTCGCATAATAGATGCACCTTTATGCGAAAAACCGGTATCTTCGTTAATGTTCTGCGCACCGGGAAGGAAGCTTTGCATGTTGTTAGCGGGGTTTGAACGTTCCAGCTGTGCTAACTGATCTTCTGTGCCGAAATATTCAGTAGTGAGGCCTGCCTGGGTAAAAAATTCACAATATTCTCTGTGTTTTACGCGGCTCTTTTCATCACTGGAATCATCAGCGATAAGAACGGAGATTTTACTAAACGTATTATTTTTAAAACCACCATATCCATAACTTTGGCAGAGTGCCATCAGGCTGTCCAGACACTGTTTTAGCTGTTGTGGCCTGTCTGCTACCGGTATGATGATTCTGAAATTATATCGATCGTCTGTGGCCTTCAGGTCGTACAGATGTTCCAGAGCTCTGAAGCTGTCCTGATATTGTTCTATGCTTTCTTTAGAAGGAGCATCGTCCCATAACGTCTTTTCATGAGACAATATCTTGTCTTTGAACAGAGTGATGACCGTATCGATATTCTTGTCATCGCTGGATCGTGAGAGCTGTCTTAAGTAGTTATCGAGTTCTTTTTTTATCGAGATCAGGCCATCTGTTTCTAGTATCGTGTTACTCGAGGCACTCTCGAGTCCACCGGTCTGTTTATGCTTTGTCTGGATCGCCATGTTATTAAGAATACTTATCTGCGGGAGCTATAGTTTGGGAAGGCATTTTTATCGATAAATATTTCGATAAGGTTTATTCCCGTCTTGAAATCAGCCCTGTCAAATACGGGTTCAATATCTTTCTCCGATCGGATCGAGAAATAACAGATGCCAAATGAGTCAGCCAGTTTTTCATAGTCTGGATTGATGAAATCGCAGTCTATAAACCGGTTATCATAGCTCTGGATCTGATTTTTCCGAATAAGGCCCATGCTGCTATTATTGAATAAGATGATATTTAATGATTTCTCATAATTGATCGCAGTCATTATTTCCATACAGCACATCTGAAAGCCACCGTCACCTATGATGGCAAACATGGTCGTCTGCCCAGCGAACTGTGCACCAATAGCGGCGGGGATGGCATGTCCCAGTGATGAAACTCCGGCGTTGGGGTAGAAATGATTTTTCGTTGAGACCTGGAGGAGGTTCTGAGAAAAGATTATATTGTCATCAAAAATCGAAATTCCTTCGGGGAAGTAGCTGTTCATCTTTTTAAAAAAAGCTTTGACCAGAGAGAACTCTGCCTGGAAGATGGCATCGCCATCACTGCTGGTTCTGGCTTCATAGTTATCTTTGTATTCGGTAATGCTCTCCAGTTTTTTCTTCTCAAACAAGTGACCATTTATCTTTTGCATGACGCTGGACAATATCTGTTTTATATCACCATGTATGGTCAGATCAGCCTGGTATACTTTGTTTAGCTGCTGGTCATCGATATCGATCTGGACGACCTGTTTGTCAGCAAGCAGCCGTTCATTCCAGAGATAGCTGGTGCGCTCGTTAAAGCTGGCTCCAAGTACCACGACCAGGTCTGATCGGTTGATGATGTAATCGTATGCATAACCGCTCGAGGTAACACCCAGACTACCCAGTGAAAGTTCGGAACATTCGTTTATCGTACCTTTACCTTTCAGGCTGGAAGTAACCGGGATATTGAGTGAAAGACTTA
>DROB01000167.1 GCA_011321985.1 Gammaproteobacteria bacterium
AAAAGAGATCGAAAGCTTGAAGCGTTACATGCAGCGCATAGATGAACAAATTCCAGTCATCGCAAAGATAGAAAAACCCGAAGCGGTAAATAATATTGATAGTATCGTTAAAGCGGCTTACGGTATCATGATAGCACGGGGTGATCTGGGTATAGAGATGCCTGCAGAAGAAGTACCACTGATTCAGAAAAAAATAATAAACAAGGCTCGGCTGAATAATCGGCCGGTTATCGTCGCCACGCAGATGATGGAATCGATGATCACGAATGCGAGACCGACCAGGGCTGAAGTGGGAGATGTTGCAAATGCGGCCATGTCCAGTACCGATGCCGTTATGTTGTCAGCAGAAACAGCCGTAGGAAAATATCCTGCTAAAGTGGTGAAAATAATGGATAAGATACTGCGTGAGATAGAAGGGTATCAATGGAGTACGGGTGATTTTGGTGAAGCCATAAATAATGTCGGTGAAAATCCTTCATCGAGAAAGGCGATAGCGCATGCAGCAAATACCTTGGCACGAGACCTGAAATTACAGGGTATCATCATTCCGACACGCAGCGGACACACTGCGGCTGTATTATCTGCCAGCCGTCCTTCATCACCGCTACTGGGTGTTTCTACGCGTCTGCCTACCTGTCAAAAACTATCATTGCACTGGGGTATCATCCCTTTTTTAATAGAGAGAGGGGAAGTGAGTGACTGGGGCACCTTGAGCCAGAAGGTTAGTAAGAAATGCCGCTTAACTAAAACGGGTAACAGGGTGTTATTTGTCTCAGGGTTTAATGATGATGAAAAATTAAATGAACCTGTATTAAAGATTATCAATGTAAAGGGCACCGCTATTAGTTGATTGTACCCTCTGGCTTTAAGCACCACAGGGCGCGTAGTCAATTAATAGAGGCACCCTTAAGTCTTAAGGCCCACCATGTGGTACGATTTACCGATGAGGGTGATACGGATAATCCCTGCGAGGATATGGCCCGGGATAGGTATGCCGCCCCCGATGATCAGGTGAATAAGTCGGAGCGTAGCCGCGTCTGTAATAGGTGGGCTGATTATAGACAGGGGTGGCGTATCGAGGGTAGTGTTGACGGATGTAGTGGTTGCGATCATGGCGGAAATGATTCATCCAGCCTGGTGGCCCACCTTCCGGACAAAATGGAAGCTCCGGGAAAGCATGACTGTATCGTGGCAGTGAGCTGACGACCAGTAGAGCGAGGAGTTTAGTAGAAATTTTCATTTTTAAACCAGAGTACGATCGACTTTTTATCCGTACTGCTAGTATATGTGGATTTTGGCAGTGATGCTATATTTCTAATGTTCAAAAGATGTGTGAGATGCAAGTGATTAAAAACCAGTTAATAACAGTAATGTTCCTATCTATCATACTGGTTTTCGCTGAAGATATTGTGGCAAAAACGGTTGTCCATGAGAACAAGGCGAGCGGCTTGCTAACCTGGACTTCCGATGATGTGGGGTTCAGAATTGAATTCATACAACTGCTACCAGATTTTGTCCGTGCTATCTATGCGAAACATCACTTCCCCGGGTCAGAGATCGAACGCATAGCCGGATACTGTGTATTTGGGACCATATTAAAAAATACTGCAGACGGAAAGATGACATACAGGGTAAAAGACTGGCGTTACAGAGTGAAAGATAAAACAGGCGCAACTGGAAAAGAGCATGCAGTTAAAACTAAGACACAATGGCTAGAAGAGTGGCGTAAAGTCGGTATTAAATTTTCATGGACATTGTTACCCGATATAGGTGAGTTTGAAGTCGGAGACTGGCAACAGGGGTTTACAACTATAGCTTTACCTCGAGACAGTGAATTTGATCTGATCTACAGGTGGGAAATCGCTGGAGTTATGCATACGGGTACGGTAGAAAATATGAGATGTGCTCCCGAGTCATTAGCAGAAGAATAAATAGTTGGTACTTATGATGGTGATTAATGTGAGAGTGTTTTATCTAATAGCGATAGTCTTTTCAATGTCGCCATCAGTCTGGGCTGACTGGCAGCAGCCAGAATTAAGCCATGATCTGACAGCAATAGATAAAGTAACATCTGCAGTTGATTTTGAGTTGCAGGACATGGATGAGGAAAACAGGAAACTCTCCGACTATAAAGGCAAAGTCATCTTGCTAAACTTCTGGGCGACCTGGTGTCCGCCCTGTGTCCGGGAGATGCCTTCGATGGAAAGGTTGCGGCAACAGGTCGGCACCGAAGCCTTTGAGGTTATCGCTGTTAATCAGATGGAAGATATCGATGAAGTCTTTGCATTCACCGGCCAACTGGAAATAGACCCGGGCTTCAAGATATTATTTGATAGTGATAGCCAGATATCACAGGCGTATCATGTGCGTGGATTGCCGACGACCTATCTGATCGATAAAAAAGGCAATATACGTTACCGCGCGGTAGGGGGACGAGAGTTTAACCATCCCGAAGTCGTCAAGATAATCAACAGGCTCATGAACGAATAGTGTACGCCTTCACTCTATCAGTGACACACTGGTGCGGGCGGTTTTCCTATCGATACAGAATAACACCTCACAGTACTCATTGTTTTCATCGATGGGCGTTGGGTCATCAGCACAGCTGCAGCCAGTGATGATCCCCGTGTAAAATAATCCTGCCCTGATCCGTATCTCACCATCAATCTCTTCAGAGTGTAAAATGGTAGCGCAGACATTGTCGCCGATGGCGAAATTGCTGTGTGCCAGGCCCTGTTGCAGTGGTAGTTGTTCCGGATCGATGGAGCGGATCTCTTCTTTCAAAGTATCATTAAAAGAGTCGCTATTCCAGGCTTCAGTCGAGGCGTTCAGATAGAACATGGGAAGAGACTGCTGCACAAGGGAGGGTGATAGATGCAGGATCGTCTGTGATGCCTCGCTTGTCTCATTTAAAGTCACAGCGAATCATGAGGGTAACAAGTGACCGACCTTCACCAGGATCAGGGTTTCATCCCGCACATGAGGAAAGTGCTTGCTCATGTGCGGGCTGCGGATCCAGCTGCCCGCCGGATATTCGCCGTGCTCATCGATAAACTTTCCTTTTATTACCACGACTTCTTCACCACCATGGTGTGCGTGTGGCTGAAATACTTCGCCTTCCGGCCACCAGACGAGAGCAGTGCTCTCTGAGTTGTGAGCGTGAAGAGGCGAGACCTTCAGGTTGCCTATGCCTGCTCGCCAGTTTTGTTCATCAGGCCTGATCACGATGTGACTGCTATCATCCTGCTGAAACTGGTCGAGCTTCACGAACAAGGTGCAACCTTCTTTAGTAAAAGGTTTATGTCGTGAGCCGGGGGGATTTCGGATGTAGCTCCCTGCAGGATAGTCCCCGTTTTCATCAGAAAAAACACCCTCCAGGACATAGATCTCTTCTCCCTGGGGGTGTTTATGCGCGGGGAAAAAAGAGCCGGGTTCAAATTTTACGAAGCTGGTGGTATGGCCGGATTCAGCGGCTTCTCGTTCGAGAGGAATGCGCGAAACACCATCAGCAGGACTTTTAACCCATTTCTGATTGTCAGGAAGAAGACAGGCGGTGCGGGCGAAGTCCATGTTCAATAATATGTTCTCGTTCATATCCTATTTTTAACAAGTTATTTGATATGTATCAATACCCGTTTACAAATTAGTTATAGACTGCGAGAGGTTAATTTTGAGGATTTCGTGATGGGCGTATTTGGTGAATTATTCAACGATATGACAGGTTGGCTGACCGTCGGGGTTATATTGTTTATGCTGGTTATGATGGGATATTTATTTAGTATGTTCATCAGTAAATCAGCAAAAAAAGACGAGTGATCATAGTCAGTGTCTGTATGACTGGGCATGGTACTCGTAGCTGGTCCAGTTTATTTCGGCACCGGTTAACAGGGGGACGGCAATAAAACCGATAACACCGATAATCGCCATGATTATCGCACCGAGGAAAGCACTTCCGAAACCCTTCACTTCGAAACCGGGGACCAGCGCCGCAGCAAGCATTATCATCAATGCATTTATGACCAGCGCAAACAGACCAAATGTAACGACGGTTAATGGT
>DROB01000168.1 GCA_011321985.1 Gammaproteobacteria bacterium
GTGTATGCCAATATTAAATTGGCACAGCAAGAACTGGATACAAAAAAATTTTTCACACATTTTATTAACTCAACAGGAGTGAACATCATGAAATATTCATGTTACTCGTTCAGGAGAAAAGCACTGGTAGCAGGGCTCTCTCTTGCTTTGCCGATGGTAGTATCGGCAGCACAAACAAATGAAGAGATACAGAAAGAACTGGATGCTCTTCAGAATCAGGTTAATGCCCTGAGCAGCGAAGTCCAACAGGCGACAGAGTGGAAAAATCCCAATACACTCGTCCATCTGGCTGGCTATGCCTCTGTCGGTTATGTCGACCAGGAAAATGAAGATGGCAGTTTCAACGTCGGTAATTTCTCGCCCATTTTTCATTTCCAGTACCGGGATCTGGTGATGATGGAGTCGGAACTTGAGATCGGTGTGACCGATGATGGTGAGACAGAGGTTGAAATGGAATACATGACCATTGACTGGTTCATGACTGACTATGCCACATTGGTTGTCGGTAAATTTCTCAGTCCACTAGGCAATTTCAGGCAGAATCTGCATCCTTCCTGGATAAATAAACTGCCTTCGGCTCCCCCTGGCTTTGGACATGATGGCGCAGCAGCTGTGTCTGATCTTGGTTTTCAGGTTCGTGGTGGGTTCCACATAGGTGGTATGAAAACCAATTATGCAGTTTATGTTTCCAATGGGCCTGAGCTAAACGCGGGTACCGAGGATGGCATTGAGTACGAACTCGATGGTGTTGCCGCAGAAGGTTTCGGTGCTGACCGTGATGGTAAGAAAGTCGTGGGTGGTCGCATCGGATTCTTACCCATGCCTTCACTCGAAATAGGGCTTTCAGCTGCTTCAGGTAAAGCGACAGTTAGCTTTGTCGAAAATGAATCCAATCCACTAGCTGGAGTGGCAGATGAGATAAGCGGTGAGACAGCACGTGATTACGATGTTCTCGGTGCAGACTTTGTCTGGTTCAACGGAGGTATGAGCCTGCGAGGTGAATACGTCAAGACCGATGTCGGTTCTGCGACTACGGGTATTACCGCAAGCGGTGGTGCCAGTTGGGAAACCTGGTATACCCAGTTTGCTTATCGTTTGCCTAACACAAAATATGAAGGTGTCATCCGCTATACAGACTTTGCTTCTCCTAATCCGCTGGTCGATCAGAAGCAGACCGCTCTAGGAGCAAATTATCTGTTTACCAGTAATTTCATCGCCAAACTGGCGTATGAGTTTAATGATGGTGACGCGGGTGCTAACAGTAATGCTGATCGTTTGATGGTCCAGCTAGCTTACGGATTTTGAGGAGAAAGTTATGAAATATCTTAATAGTATACGACATCGGTCGTTCATCTCTGTTGCCACTTTTCTGGCTGCAGCGAGTTTACAGAATGTGGCCTCTGCTGCAGATTTTCCCGAGCCAGGTAATTTTTCCAATGGTTCAGTGGTGTGGGCACAGAACTGTAATCGTTGTCACAATATGCGTGGACCGAAAGAGCTACGTGATGATCAGTGGATCTCCACGTCTTATCATATGCGCTTGCGTGCGGGTTTGACCGGGCAGGAGACACGGGATGTGATCACTTTCCTGCAGGGGTCGAACACTAAAACCGTTGCAGCGGGGGCGACCCAGGTGGCATCGATAATGAACAAAGGAGCGACAGGAAAGGAAACATTTGAAAAAACCTGTGTTGCCTGTCACGGTGCAGATGGCAAAGGGGCTTTTCCTGGAACGCCTGATTTTACTCGTAGTGATGGGGCACTATCGAAGACAGACAGTGTCTTAATCGACCATATAAGCAATGGTTTTCAGAGTGAAGGTTCGCCGATGGCCATGCCTCCAAAAGGAGGAAACCCGAATCTGAGTGAGAGCGGGATCAAAGCTGTGCTTTCTTATATTCGTGAAACCTTTTCTCAATAGACTTCAGGGAGACTCCTGCTCCAGGACAGGGATGTCCATCTTTAATATTCTTAGCCGGTGATACCGAGGAGTGTGTAAACAGATAGAAATTAATTTCAGAAAAACCTTGACCTGTGCCTAAGGTACAGGTTGTAGTATTAAAGTCGATGGTAACTGATCGATAAACCTATAAATTTTAATATGAGGCAACTATTATGAAAAAGTCATACAAAAAACAACTATTGTCTGCTCTGGTCCTGTCAGGGGTGATCATCTTTTCAGGGAATGGTTTTGCTGCCCCGTCTTTCCCTATGGAAGCCAAGCTAAAACAATGTGAGATGGCATTCAAAAAAGCACACAGCGGCAAGTTGACAGTAGCCGAAGCAGCAAAAGCACGCATAGAACATATGAAACTGGTAAAAGAACTCCTGGAAAATTTGAATAAGCGCAATGCAGATGTAGATGTGTCTACGGGAGAATCACTAACACAGAAAGAGATCGTCGATAATTTTCGTGTGATGGGACGTTTGCTTGAGATGCTGGCTATAGAACATCAGGCACCAGAAGCACAGTGGGATTATGCTTATTAGATTGTGACAGAGCCCAAAGAATGAAGATTATTACTGATCTTCATTCTTTGGCAGCCACAGATGAATAAATTTTATCAGGATATCGTCATGTATCTATATACTGTTACAGAATTGGCCAACCGTTGTGCGACGACACCCCATGCCGTGCGTTATTACACGCGAAAAGGTCTGTTGCGTCCGAAAAGAAACCCTGAAAATGGTTACCGTTTATACCGGATGGAAGAGGTTGCATGGTTACGGTTCGTCCGACAGGCGAAGAGTCTGGGTTACACCTTGAAGGAAATAAAAGAGATCATGCATGATGTGGATGACGATACCTCACCCTGTCCGAGGGTGCGAGAGATCTTGATGAGACGGATCGTGGAAAACAGGGTGCATCTCGATGAATTGATCGCTTTACAGACACGTATGGAAAAGGCAGTAAAACAATGGGAGAACATGCCAGATGGTATACCGGATGGAGGTTCGGTATGTCATCTTATCGAGTCTGTGACCAGTGAGCTGGCTCAGGAAAAGATAGTTAATAGTATCAAGCATTAGGTGTATTCCCGATAATCCTGGAGGGTCTGTAGAAAATAAAGGGTATCTGGAGGTGTGATTATGAACATGAAAAGAATAAATTATGTTGCCTTACTCTCTATCTTGCTAACAGAGATTGCGGTAGCGGGTATGGCGAAAAAGTCTATGCCGCCTGTCTTTTCGATAAATCAGGATGCCGAAAAAATCTTACAGACCTATCCTCTAGGCAGTCTGGAAATGCAGGAAGTATTTGCTCATCATGGTGGGCCTGATCGTAAGCTGATCCTGCCAAATGGGAATAAAGGCTGGTTATATGCTGTTGGTAACGAAGCAGGAATTCCCAATATTTACATCCTCCATTTTTCTGGTGACGGCAAGGTGATCGATGTTTTTCATAAAAGCTTGCACTATAAAAATGGCCACTCGGCTTTGCAGTATCAATTCTTGCAGGCGATTACGCCTGAATTAAAAATAACAGGTCCCGGTCCAGGTGAGTAAGCCTGTTGAAAAAAATCATTCAGGAGTAAAAACTATGTTAGATAAAACTGAAACAACAATGAGTAAATCTGGCCTGACAGACCCTGTCTGTGGTATGTCGGTCACCGAAGAGAGTGAGCACCATCTATTCCATGAAGAGCAGGACTACTATTTTTGCAGTCAACATTGTGAAGATAAATTCAAAGTATCACCGGATACTTATCTGAACCCTGTCCCAGAACCTGAAAGCAGTTGTGTCGATGATAGTTGCGGCCTTTCATCAACGACCTACACCTGCCCGATGCATCCGGAGATCGAGCAACAGGGCCCGGGAAGCTGTCCGAAATGCGGTATGGCGCTGGAAGCTAAAGGCTTGCCGGTGGTTGAGACAAAGGTCGAATATACCTGCCCGATGCATCCGGAGATCATCCAGGATCATCCCGGCAGTTGCCCGAAATGCGGCATGGCCCTGGAAGCTAAAACCATTGCTGTCGAAGAAAAAAATGAAGAACTGATCGATATGACGAGACGTTTCTGGATTAGCTCGGTGCTCGCTATCCCGGTTTTTATCCTGGCGATGGTAGCGGATCTTGCGCCATCACTATTGCCTGAAGGCCTGTCTATGCAGACGATTCAGTGGATCGAGTTTGCTCTGGCAACACCCGTGGTGCTCTGGGGAGGCTGGCCATTTTATGTACGTGCGGTACAGTCTGTAGCTACCTGGAATCTAAATATGTTTACCCTGATCGGGTTAGGGGTTTCAGCCGCCTGGGGCTATAGCATGATCGCTCTGTTGCTGCCCGGCATCTTTCCGGAAATCATGCAGATGGAAGGCGGGCTGGTCGATGTCTATTTCGAGGCTGCCGCGGTTATCACGGCACTGGTATTACTCGGTCAGGTACTGGAATTACGTGCCCGTAGTCAGACCAATACGGCTATCAAGATGTTACTGGGTCTCGCGCCCAAGACAGCACGCATCGTTCGTGAGAACGGTGATGAGGAAGATATCCCTCTGGAAGATGTCACCGTCGGTGATGTATTACGTGTCAGGCCCGGCGAAAAGATTCCTGTCGATGGTTCGGTTATAGACGGTACGAGCTCGGTCGATGAGTCGATGGTGACGGGAGAGCCTATCCCTGTCGAAAAAAATCAGGGTGAGCGTGTTATCGGAGCGACGGTGAACGGTACCGGCAGCCTGTTGATACGTGCAGAGAAAGTGGGTGCTGATACCTTGCTGTCACAGATAGTGCATATGGTCAGTGAAGCACAACGCTCTCGCGCACCTATCCAGAAACTCGCTGATATGGTCGCCGGTTATTTTGTACCCGCAGTGGTGTTGATCGCGATCATCACTCTGGTCGTCTGGGGCGGCTGGGGACCGGAGCCACGGCTGGCACACGCCATCGTCAATGCGGTAGCCGTGCTGATTATCGCCTGTCCCTGTGCGCTCGGACTGGCGACACCGATGTCGATCATGGTGGGTACCGGAAAAGGAGCGACCATGGGGGTATTGATCAAAAATGCAGAAGCACTGGAAACACTGGAAAAAGTTGATGTACTGGTGGTCGATAAAACCGGAACCCTCACCGAAGGCAAACCCAAACTCGAATCAGTTCTCGCTGTTCCGGGTTTTGAGGAAAATGAAGTATTACGTCTGGCTGCCAGCCTCGAACGGGCCAGTGAACATCCACTTGCAGAGGCGATTGTCAGAGGTGCTGAAGAAAATGAATTGTCACTGCTGACGACACTGGATTTTGAGTCAGTGACGGGTAAAGGGGTTATCGGACGTGTAGATGGTCGTCGTGTAGCGCTGGGTAATATTAAGTTGTTAGAGGGTTTATCGATTGATACGGGTGAATTGCCCGAACAGGCTGATCTGAGGCGGGTAGGTGGGCAGACGGTCATGTTCGTCGCTATCGATGACAGGGCCGCTGGTTTGATCGGTGTTGCAGATCCGATTAAAGACACATCTCTCCAGGCGATAGAAGATTTACATGCGGCAGGGGTGCATGTCGTCATGCTGACGGGCGATAGCAAGACCACCGCGATGGCTGTTGCCGGAAAATTGAATATCGACCGGGTCGAAGCTGAAGTTTTACCGGATCAAAAAGCCAGTATTGTGAAGCAGCTGCAGGCAGAAGGTAAGACGGTGGCGATGGCGGGTGATGGCATCAATGATGCTCCGGCACTGGCACAGGCGCATGTTGGTATCGCCATGGGAACAGGCACAGATGTTGCTATGGAAAGTGCGGGAGTAACGCTGGTAAAAGGTGACCTGCGTGGCATCGTCCGTGCACGACGACTCAGTCATGCGGTGATGAATAATATCCGGCAGAATCTGTTTTTTGCTTTTATCTATAACTCACTGGGTGTGCCTGTTGCAGCAGGGGTGCTGTATCCCGCATTCGGTTTATTATTGTCCCCTATTATCGCGGCGGCTGCGATGAGTTTTAGCTCTGTCTCAGTCATTACTAACTCATTGCGTTTACGGGGACTAAAACTCTAGGATTCTGACTATCTATAGAAGATGATGTTATGAAAAAAATTATATTCACAGTATTAAGTTTGTTGATCGTTACTTTACTGTTTGTCTGGTCAGGTGTTTATAACATCGCAGCGACAGATAAACACTGGGGTATCACCAATGAGTTAATTGAAATTCTGAGAGAACGTTCGATAGAAACACGGGCAGAAAATATCATTGTCCCGGCTAACCTGGATGACGCTTCAGGCACAGGAACTACGGCAAAAAATTATGAAGAGATGTGTTCTGTATGTCATCTGGCACCGGGTATGGAGGCAACGGAACTCCACGAAGGGCTCTATCCACAGCCACCTGTCTTCTCTCGCTCTGCACATGGCGAACATGATGCCAGGGATAATTTCTGGGTGATAAAAAACGGCATCAAATTAACGGGTATGCCAGCCTGGGGAAAGTCGCATACCGATGCTGAGATATGGGCTTTAGTCATATTCATCGACAGGCTGAATGAAATGTCTGCAGAAGAATATCAGGAAGCTGTTTCAGGTGGATAAGCATCATCGCAATATATAGCGGCGGGAGTTTTGATATGAATACAGGTATGGGTGCAGGTATGTGGTTATTCTGGATAGTGCTTATCGTTATAGTCGTACTGGCGATTAAATTTACGATGACAGATGCTTCACGAAAGGAGGGTCAAGAGACAGATGATGCATTGGCACTAGTTAAAAAACGTTATGCGAGTGGTGAGATCGATCAAC
>DROB01000169.1 GCA_011321985.1 Gammaproteobacteria bacterium
AAATGACTGAGACACGCTGTAAACACATCCATGTGCGCTCGGATGCCGCGTCCATGCGGCATACGGTCTCAGTCATTTGCTGGATTTCATTCCTTCAATAGTTAACGGGACAGCAGTGATTTTACTTTTAAGCTTTTCTTCGTGCTTTTCGCACCCCAAGGGTATTTGTCGCTTCGCTCGGGCACGTCCTTCGCGGCAAAAAAATATTTTTCCGTATGTCCGCTTATGGTCGATAGCAGCCCTTGCGTAAAAAGGTTTTGAACAATGCTGCGGTGTCTGTACGATCAGATCCAGGTTATTGCACCTATGCCGGGGACAGCGGTTTGCAAATCGCCCCTGCCAACGTAACTCTTGCCAGGATTCTTTGGGTTGTTCGGTAAAATACATCAATAAACACCCCTTTATTGTTTTTCACAACGCGATATAATGACCGACTTACAAAAATAAAAAGATTCACTGGGGTATCCAATGTTAAACATCGCTGTAATCGGTGCAGCTGGGCGAATGGGGCGAAACCTGATCCAGGCCTGTGAAGACAATGTCGGTTGCCAGTTAGGCGCAGCATTCGAACATAAAGACAGTAGCTTTATCGGAAGTGATGCGGGCGAATTAGCGGGTGTGGGCAATCTTGCCGTCCCGGTCACTGCCGACCTGTCTGCTGCCGCCGATAAATTTGATACCCTGATCGATTTTACCCGTCCACAGGTCACCCTTGATAACCTCGCATTCTGCGTTGCCAATAAAAAGAGTATCATCATCGGCACCACGGGCTTCAGCGACGAAGAGAAACAACAGATTCAGAAAGCCTCGGAGAGCATCGCAGTGGTATTTGCGCCGAACATGAGCGTCGGTGTTAACCTGTGTTTCAAACTGCTGGATATCGCCGCTCGTGTCCTGGGTGACGATGTTGATATCGAAGTAGTGGAAGCACATCATCGTCATAAAGTCGATGCTCCTTCAGGCACGGCACTGCGCATGGGTGAAGTGATCGCGGAAGCGCTGGGACGAGACCTCGATGACTGTGCAGTCTACGGTCGTGAGGGTGTAACCGGTGAACGTGAGCGCAAGACCATCGGTTTTGAGACCATCCGCGCCGGCGATATCGTCGGTGATCACACGGTCTTGTTTGCGGGTATCGGTGAGCGCATCGAGATCACCCATAAAGCATCCAGTCGCATGACCTTTGCCAACGGGGCTATCCGGGCGGCATCATGGCTGAGAGAGAAAGATAATGGCCTGTATGATATGCAGGACGTGCTCGATCTGAAGTAAGTGTCATCGATAATTAATAACATTCATTCACACGATAATAGATATAGATAGGGTATAAAAGATGGACGATACGAATATTGTTGTTGTTTTCCCCGGTCAGGGTTCACAATCAATCGGTATGTTATCTGATTATGCAGAAACCTGGCCGCTGGTAGAGGAAACTTTTAAGCAGGCATCGGATGTTCTGGGCTATGACTGCTGGGATATCGTATGCAATGGTCCAGCAAAAAAAATAAACCAGACAGAGATCACACAGCCATTGATGCTGGCAGCTGACATCGCAGTGATGCGAGTGATGGCGCAACAGTGCATGTTGATGCCGATGGTTTTTGCCGGTCACAGCCTGGGCGAGTATGCCGCACTGGTCGCTGCAGAAGCCATTGGTTTTGAAGATGCGATAAAACTGGTTTCCCGGCGAGGTCAATTGATGCAGGCAGCCGTACCTGAAGGCGAGGGCGCGATGGCGGCTATCATCGGCATGAACGATGATCCTGTCATTCAGACCTGTGAACGGATCACGCAGGAAGTCGGTCAGCCTGTCGAAGCCGTTAATTTTAATTCACCGGGGCAGGTCGTCATCGCCGGTGCTACCGATGCAGTGAACCGTGCTATGGAAGCCCTGAAAGAAGAGGGTGCCAAACGCGCATTACCGTTGCCGGTCAGCGTACCATCACACAGTTCTCTGATGAAACCGGCGGCAGATAAGCTGGCCGAATATCTTGGAGAGGTAACGATCAACACGCCGAAGGTGCAGGTCATCCACAATGTCGATGCCAGATCCCATGACGATACCGATGCGATACGTGAAGCACTGGTAAAACAGCTCTATAATCCGGTGCAGTGGACGCATACCATCCAGATAATAACGGATGGTGCTGATGTGGTGGTCGAATGCGGACCAGGAAAAGTTTTAGGTGGTCTGACGCGCAGGATCAATAAAGATGTTAAAAGCTTTTCGCTGGATACCATGGTCTCGATGCAAAAGTTTCTGGACTCGATGGCGGTGGAAGCCTGATCCAGGTATGCACACCTGATGCTCAAACAAATAGAAATGCAATAGCAGGGTTTTAAAGTATATGACTAAACAACTAGAAGGCGAGATCGCACTGGTAACCGGTGCTAGCCGTGGTATCGGCAAGGCCATCGCGGAACAACTCGCATCGATGGGGGCAACCGTGATAGGTACCGCAACATCCGATGGTGGCGCAGATAACATAAGCACTTATCTGTCCGAAGCGGGTGGCAGGGGTATGTGCCTCAACGTCACCGATGCCGATTCTGTCGATGCAGTAATGAAATCGATCAAGGATGAATTTGGCGCGGTCACTATCCTCGTTAATAACGCCGGCATCACCAGAGACAATCTATTGATGATGATGAAAGAAGACCAGTGGAATGACATCATCGAGACAAATCTAACCTCGATCTACCGTCTGTCAAAAGCCGTGGTGCGAACCATGATGAAAGCGAGAAAAGGACGGATCATCAATATTGCTTCTGTCGTGGGTCTAACCGGTAATCCGGGACAGACCAATTATTCAGCGACAAAAGCCGGGATGCTGGGTTTCACCAAATCGCTGGCCCGCGAGATAGGTTCCCGAAACATCACCGTAAATTGTGTGGCACCGGGCTTCATCGATACCGATATGACCAGAGAACTGCCCGAGGAACAAAGGACCGCTCTGATCGGTCAGATCCCGCTTAACCGTCTGGGTGATCCGGCGGATATCGCTGCCGCAGTCAGCTTTCTGGCGAGCCCGTCAGCAGCTTACATCACGGGTGAAACCATCAATGTGAACGGTGGGATGTACATGCCATAGACAGAAATGGCTATAATATTTGGCTATAACGATGTAACTATAATATAAAATACTTTCAATATATCATGTAACATACTGAATAATATATATTTGATAACATTAATTAATGCGGATATTAAATGTGGAATTTAACTGGCAAGTGCCGCTCTAATTCACTAGAATACCGCGCAACTCAAAATACCAGACCCGTATACATGTGGGCCAATTTCATATGACTGAGCATGATTGTCATGGCAGTCAAAACCAGAGGAAAAATAGATGAGCACAGCCGAAGAACGCGTTCGTAAAATTGTAATCGAGCAATTAGGTGCAACTGATGAACAGGCAACAAATGACGCATCGTTTGTTGATGATTTAGGTGCAGACTCACTTGATACTGTAGAGCTAGTGATGGCTCTCGAAGAAGAGTTCGAGTGTGAGATCCCTGATGAAGAAGCTGAGAAAATTACAACTATTCAGCAGGCAATCGATTACGTAAACAAGCACTCAAGCTAAGAACCTCAAGACGGTAGCTGTGTACCCGCACAGTTATCGTTGAAGTATCCAGATATCAAAAATAGTCGAAAGATATTTATGAACACTGTAGCAATCGTATCCTGCACTAACTAAAGAGGCAGATTTTGTCAAAACGTCGTGTTGTCATAACGGGTCTTGGAATTGTTTCTCCAGTCGGTCTGAACCTGAAAGAGTCATGGTCTAACATCATCGCTGGTAAAAGTGGTGTGGTCCCCATCGACTCGTTCGATACCGAGGGCTTTTCTGCAAAGATTGCGGCTACCGTAAAAGATTTTGATGCTACCTCCGTTATCCCCGCGAAAGACCTGAAAAAAATGGATACCTTTATCCACTACGGTCTTTTTGCCGCCGATGAAGCGTTAAAAGATTCAGGTCTTGAAATTACCGAAGCCAATGCTGACCGGGTCGGTGTGGCTATCGGTTCAGGCATCGGCGGTCTGCCGATGATCGAAGCGAATGATGAAAAATTCAGGCAGGGAGGGGCTCGTAAGATCTCGCCATTCTTTGTTCCCGGTTCTATCATCAATATGATCTCCGGTAATTTCTCGATCCGCTACGGTGCCAGAGGCCCCAATATCTCGATCGTTACTGCCTGCTCGACAGGCACACACAGCATCGGTGAATCGGCCAGGATCATCGCTTATGGCGATGCCGATGTCATGTTCGCCGGTGGTGCTGAAAAGTCATCTTCACCGCTAGGTATCGGTGGATTCGCCGCAGCGAGAGCACTATCGACCCGTAATGATGATCCTGAACGGGCTAGTCGCCCCTGGGATAGAGATCGTGACGGTTTCGTACTGGGTGACGGCTCGGGCATACTGGTACTGGAAGAATACGAACATGCCAAAGCACGTGGTGCGAAAATCTATGCGGAGATCGCAGGTTTTGGCTATAACAGCGATGCGCATCATATGACCACGCCGATACAGGATGGCAGTGGCGCAGGTAAATGCATGAATCTGGCGATGAAAGATGCCGGACTTAACGCGGAAGATATCGATTACATCAATGCGCACGGCACATCGACACCTGCGGGTGATGTCGCTGAGACCAACGCGGTTAAGTATTCATTTGGCAGTCATGCCTCCGGGGTAGCGATCAGTTCTACCAAATCGATGACGGGCCACCTGCTGGGTGCAGCCGGGGGTATCGAAGCCGTATTTTCTGTGATGGCCATCAAAGATCAGATCGCACCGCCGACCATCAATCTGGATAACCCGGGTGAAGGTTGTGATCTTGATTACGTACCGAATACGGCGCGTGAGATGAAAATAGACTATGCATTATCAAACTCGTTTGGTTTCGGTGGAACCAACGGAACCCTGATCTTCAAGAAGATGGACCTTTAGAACGCAGGGTCAGATTGACTGATTCCTGTATCACCCACTGAGATTTCCGTGTCATATCAAACGCGGCTACTATCATCATCACGGTCGCATGCGTCAGTACTGGCTGCGTTTAACCGCTACGATTCGCAACGTTATCCTTATCTGTTATTCAGCAGTGCCAGCAGAAAAAATAATACGCAGTACGATATTCTAATCGCCTGTCCTCAATCCGTGTTAACACTGGATGCGGATAAAACCCTGAGTCATGTCGATCTGACCGGTACACAAAAAAAGTTAAAGCTACCGCTGGATCAGGATTCAGGTTTTTTTAACAACCTGGAAAATCTGTACCAGAAAGAAGCGCTGAAACGGCCTTCAGATGCCGGTGAGCTGCCTTTCACCGGTGGCTGGTTTGTCTACCTTGCCTATGAGATGGCGGCAGAGATAGAACCCTGTCTTTCCCTGCCAGTATTACCGGATAATCAACCCCTCGCGGTCGCAACACGTTGTCCTGCTGCCATCATCATCGATAAGCAGAAAGACCGGTGTCTGGCAGTAGCTGAAACCGGATATGCTTATCTGCTGGATGAGATAGAGCAGGACTATGAGGTGTTGATCCGGAGCCATGACGAATCGATAGAGCCAGCCTCCGCCGAGAAAGAAACAATCGCACTCGCCTCACTGATAGAAGCCGATGAATCATCGTATTTAAATCAGTTTGAAAGAGTAAAACAGTATATCGTCGATGGTGATATTTTTCAGGCCAACCTCTCCAGGCAATGGCAGGCAACATTAAAACAGGATACAGGAGACAGTGTTTTATTCAGTGCTCTGGCAAGACACAATCCGTCATCTTTCGCTGCTATGGCCTGCCTGCAACATATCACGATTATCAGCTCATCACCGGAACGGCTGGTATCGCTGAAAGATGCTATAGTCGAAACCCGGCCGATAGCCGGGACACGGCCCAGGGATAACGATCAACAGAGTGATGAAGCACTGGCCAGAGAACTACTGGCGCACCCTAAGGAACAGGCAGAACATATCATGTTGATCGACCTGGAACGCAATGACCTGGGACGGGTGTGCCGCCCCGGCAGCATCGAAGTCGATGAACTGATGACACTGGAAAGCTGGCAACACGTGCACCACATCGTGTCGAATGTCCGTGGTGAGCTCGAAGACAACCGCTCACCTGTCGATGTGTTGCGTGCCGTTTTTCCCGGAGGCACCATTACCGGCTGTCCCAAGGTGCGTTGCATCGAGATACTGGCCGAACTCGAACAACAGGCGAGAGGGGCTTACACCGGATCGCTGGGTTATATCGATACCGATGGAAGTATGGACTTCAATATCTTGATACGGACCATGGTGCGGGATGGCAGAAAAATAACCTTTCGTGCAGGTGGCGGCATCGTCAATGATTCGCATGCAGAGAAAGAACTGGAAGAAACACGTGCTAAAGCCAAAGGGCTATTGAAAATATTTAGATGAACAGTCTTGTCAATGGTGTAGCTGCTGACTATCTGGCGATAGATGATCGGGCGATCCACTACGGTGATGGCCTGTTCGAGACCATCCTGTGTAAGGACAGGCGGCTCTATTACTGGTCGCAACATTATGCCCGCCTGCAACGATCGGCAGAAAAGATAAAGCTGGAATGCCCTGATGAAAAGGTCCTGCTCGACGATATCGCACGACTGTTGGGCGACAGTGGAAATGGTGAGGCGCATGCCATAAAAATTATCGTAACACGTGGCTCGGGGCATCCTCGCGGTTACCTGTTCGATAAAAAAATAACACCTGACCATCTTGTTTTTATCTCTCCGATAGATAAAAATTATTCATCGCTGTTGTCTCTTCAATTACTTTCCGGTGACCTGTTCGTCTGTGAACAACAGGCATCTATCAACAGGAATCTGGCAGGCCTGAAACATCTCAACCGGCTGGAGAATGTCCTGGCGAGAAACGAATGGCGAGATGAGGCTGGCCCTGATTTTATCGAGGGTCTGATGTTGAATGCGGATCGGCATGTCATCGAAGGTACCATGAGCAATCTCTTTACGGTAAAAGATCAACAGCTATGTACACCACGGTTAGAACTATCCGGAGTACGAGGCGTGATGCGAGATGCCGTTCTCGATATCGCCAGAGACAATGGTATCGATATCTCTGTTAGAGATATGCGTATCGAAGAAATCTGTGATATGGATGAACTGTTCATCACGAACAGTCTGATCGGTATGAAAAAAATCAATCATATCACCGACAAGAAATTTACTGAAAATAAAATAACCGACACTATTTTTGATGCATTATTAAAGACGAAGACTGATCATGTTCAAACTATTGAGTAAAGGATTACCCGCGATATTTACAGCAGCAGTAATCCTTGTCCTGGCGGGATCGTATTATGCATCGAAGATATACACGGTGATGAATGATACCTTGCCGCTGGCACAGACGGAAAAAGTGGTACTGACACGAGGCTCGACCATCCGCACGTTGGCCGGACAGTTACAGGATAAAGGTCTGCTCGAAGAAAAAAACCCGTTCCTCATCTGGGGCAAGGTCAAACGCCAGTCGACCCGGTTACAGGCGG
>DROB01000170.1 GCA_011321985.1 Gammaproteobacteria bacterium
GAACGAGACGCTTCAATCGCCATAGGTGGCGAATAATGGCCGGTGAACAGGATGCCAGCCATGACAATGCAATCATTGCGGGCACGCGGAGTAAGATATGTCAAAAATAACAACAAATAAACAATCGAATGGGCCAAGCATGAACTTTTATACCCCGATCAAATCAATGGGAAAACAACTATTGCAAGCAGTCACTCTGCTATGTCTGTTAAGCTCTTTTGCCGCTGCCAGGACCACACCAGCGGAAGAGGGAAACACCAATGCTATCCAGTCCGTAGAATATTCAACTCTGCCTGGAAACCGGTTACAGATCAGCCTCGAATTAAGCGACGAGGCCGTCAGCCCATTAAGCTTCACTATCGACAATCCCGCTCGTATCGCCTTTGATTTTGCAGGAACCAGTAGCAAGCTGCCCAAACGCTCTCAGCCCATCGGTATCGGTGTCGCTCAATCTATAACGACCATCTCAACAAAAACCAAGACACGCGTTATCCTGAACCTGACCGAGGTCGTACCCTACCAGGTCACCACACAGGGTAAAAAAGTATTAATCACGCTCGATAGTGAATCGACAGGTGCTGCTTTTGATACTAGCAACACCACCAGCAGCACGCCTTCTGCCGCACCCCGGTTTTCCGATAAACCACGTGGGATCGAAAATATCGATTTCAGACGCGGTGAAGAAGGCGAAGGCCGTGTCGTCATCAAACTGACCGAAGCCAATATCCCCATGGATATCAGTGAAGAGTTTGGCAAGGTCGTGGTGAAGTTTCTTGGCATCAAACTTCCGGAAGAATTGCGTCAGACACTCGATGTACTCGACTTTGCAACACCGGTAAAATCGATCAGCAGTTTCGAAGAAGATGACAATGTAAGGATCGAGATAGAACCCGTCAACAACGATTATGAGCATGTCGCCTATCAGGCCAACAACATATTTACGATCGAATTAAAACCGATCAGTCAGGATGAACTGGAAGAGGTTAAAAAGGCAAAATTTGGCTATACCGGTGAGCGCCTGTCACTGAATTTCCAGGACATCCCGGTACGTGCGGTACTGCAGTTGATCGCTGATTTCACCAGTCTGAATGTCGTGGTCAGTGATTCTGTCGATGGCAATCTGACCCTGCGCCTGAAAAATGTCCCCTGGGATCAGGCGTTAGACATCATCCTGAAAGCCAAAGGTTTATCGAAACGCGAATCAGGCACGGTCATGATGATCGCACCCAGTGAGGAGATTGCCGCCCAGGAAAAAATTGACCTGGAAGCACAACAGTCCATTACTGAACTAGCCCCCATCAGAAGTGCTTTCTTTACCATCAACTTTGCAAAAGTAACCGACCTGGCTGCACTATTTACTGGTGACGAGAGTGGCGGCGGTGACGGTGAAGACGGAGGATCAACATCGACGGGCATGCTGAGTCCACGTGGTAGCGTCATCATCGATGAGCGAACCAATACCCTGATCATCAAAGATACCGAAGAAGTTATATCCGAAGTCCGACGCACGCTGGCGAAACTGGATATACCTATCCGTCAGGTCATGATCTCATCACGTATCGTCATCGCCACCGATGAGTTCACCAAAGAACTGGGGTCACGTTTTGGTGTGACCAGCGCCAAATCAAACTCTAACGGTTTTGGAGCCACCACTGGTACATTCCAGGGTGCTGACACCATAGCTTCAAGTGGCATCAATAATATAGCAACCGGCGGCTCACCTTCGCCATTTACATTACCCGGTGGGGTCACGGCGACCGATAGATTGAATGTAGACCTGGGAACCCCCAATGCTGCAGGCAGCCTGGCTTTCGCCGTATTGACCGGCAGCTCATTGATCGATCTGGAAATATCCGCGCTACAGGCAGAAAATGAAGGAGAAGTTATTTCCAGCCCGCGCGTGGTCACCGCTGATCGCCATGAAGCGCACATCGAGCAGGGTGTGGAAATCCCATACCTGTCAGCCACATCCAGTGGTGCGACCCAGGTGCAATTCAAAAAAGCGGTATTAAGTATCGAAGTCACACCACAGATCACACCAGATGACCGTGTCATCATGGACCTGTCCGTCAACAATGACACCGTCGGTGATATCTTCGCAGGTATCCCCAGCATCGACACCCGTGAAGTAACCACACAGGTCCTGGTCAATAACGGCGATACTGTCGTATTAGGCGGTATCTATGAACAGATCACTCGTAATGAGATCGACAAAGTGCCTTTCCTCGGCGACCTGCCCTTGATCGGTTATTTCTTCAGGCACACGCTGGAAAGCGACGAAAGACGAGAGCTGCTGATATTTGTTACCCCTAAAATTCTTAAAGATGCACTTTCACTCTAGATGATGACCGAACGAAAGAAAGGAAGAAACGAATATGAATAACCGTTTTATCAAAATACTGGCACTTGCGTCGAGCAGTGCATTATTTCTGTCAGGCTGCGGTAGCAGCAGCAACAGTGCCTTTCAATCGGGTGCTTCGGGTACCGATGCAAATTCAGGTACCATCTCACAGAAAAATTTCTCAATACTGACCGCCGATGTCGCACCCGCTGTCATCGATATCAGCACAGGAATTTTTACAAAGACCGATGTTGAACTGACGGTTTTTATCGGCGACCGAAACAATCAGACACTCACAGATTCACACACCATCAACTTCGTAGCCGAATATGGACTGGTCGAACCCAACTGCGTGACCAAAGACGGTTCATGCAGCGTCACCTGGTCTGCCATCAAGCGTCCTGATCCAGGTGGCCCCGGTGATGATGGCCGTGTCACTATTACGGCTTTCACCACCGGTGAAGAAGGGTTTACCGATACCAATGGGAACGGTGTCTACGACGATGGCGATGCTGCCTTCGATGATCTGGACGAACCTTTTGTCGATGCCAATGAAGATAATGTATTTAATGTGGGCGACACGATCATCGATGTAAAGAGCAGCGGTGATTCCACCGGTAAAAATCAGGTGCATGACTTCGCTGACGGCTTCTTTAACGGTGGGGGCTGCAAGCACTCAAGCCTGTGCAGCAGCAATAAATCGATCACCATCTTTGACTCAGTATCGATGTCTCTGGTTAGTGGCACAGCGAGCAGAACCATCGGTGGCACGGTAACAGGCCTGCTCGGTGTCGATCTGATATTACAGAATAATGGTGGCGATGATCTGCCGATCACCGTAAACGGTAACTATACTTTTGCCACACCTGTAGAAGATGGCATGACCTACAACGTAACCGTATTATCCGAACCGAATACACCTAATCAGACATGCACTGTAGTGAATAAAACAGGGTCCGTTTCAGCCAATGTCACCAATGTAAATGTGACCTGTTCTACAAACACCTTCACCATAGCAGGTAATGTAACGGGACTTCCTGGTGGAGAAACCCTCACCTTGCAAAACAACGGCGGCGATAATCTGGTGATCAATGCAAATGGTGCCTTTATATTTGCCACACCGATAGCCGATGGTGCAACATATAACGTCACGGTATTAACCGATCCGGCAACTGCGACCTGCACCCCTTCAGGCGGTACGGGAGCAGGCACCGTGTCAAATGCAGATGTCACCAACGTAACCATTGGCTGCATATAACGATTTAACTCTTCGACAAATAGCAATATACTAAGCGACCTGCGCTTCTCAGTTTGAAGCAGGGTCGTTTTTTTATGTCCATACCTTATGTCTAATCAAAAAAATATATTCCTGATCGGTTTGATGGGCACCGGTAAAACCACCGTGGGTCGCCAGTTATCCCGTAAACTGAAGCTGGCCTTTTACGATAGTGACCGCACCATCGAGGAACGTACCGGCGTGGATATTTCACTCATCTTCGAAAAAGAAGGCGAAACCGGATTCAGAAAACGTGAGGCTGCTATCATCGACGAGCTCACCCAGAAAAAAAACATTATCCTCGCCACCGGTGGCGGTGCTATCCTCGACAGTGAAAACCGCAACCATCTGATCAATCGCGGTACGGTGTACTACCTGAAAAGCAACCTGAAGACCCTCGTCCAGCGTACCAGCAAAGACAAAAACAGACCCCTGCTGCACGCTGACGAACCCGCAGAAGCCATCCTGAGTCGTCTGCTGGAACAGCGCGGCCCACTATACGAAGAAACGGCTGATTATGTCATCGAGACCGCAAACAACTCGATTCACGGTGTAATACAGGCTATTATAAAGACTCTTTAACCGGATAAGTTCCGTTGGACGACACACAGAAATAAAATGACAACATTGACCGTTGACCTCGGCGAGCGCAGCTACCCCATATACATCGATAATGCCCTCCTCGGGCAGACCGAATTGCTAAAAAAGCATATCCCGGGTAACAGTGCCCTTATCGTCAGCAATAAAACTGTCGCACCACTGTATCTCGAAAAAACGCAGGCCATGTTGTCCGGACTGAAACACCAGTCCGTCATACTTCCCGATGGCGAGAAATATAAAAACCTCGAAGTCTTAAACCAGATCTATGACGGCTTACTGCGTAACCGCTTCGATCGCAACACCACCGTCATCGCGCTCGGTGGCGGTGTGGTCGGTGATATGGCTGGTTTTGCAGCGGCCAGCTATCAGCGCGGTGTTCACCTGATCCAGATTCCGACCACCCTGCTGTCTCAGGTCGACTCTTCTGTCGGTGGCAAAACCGGTGTCAATCATGCCCTGGGTAAAAATATGATAGGAGCTTTCTATCAACCCGGAGCCGTTATCGCCGATACCGATACGCTCGACACACTGCCAGATAGAGAGCTAAGTGCCGGTATTGCCGAGATCATCAAGTATGGCCTGATCTGTAACCGTGATTTTTTTGACTGGCTGGAAAAAAACATGTCGGTCCTGCTGGCGCGTGACAAAAAAGCACTGCGTTATGCCATCGAAACCTCATGCCAGACAAAAGCCGATGTAGTCGCTGCAGACGAGCGTGAGAGTGGTAAGCGTGCTTTACTCAACCTGGGCCATACTTTCGGCCATGCCATCGAGAATGGACTGGGTTATGGTGAATGGTTGCACGGTGAGGCTATCGGTGCGGGCATGTGTATGGCGGCGACCATGTCTCAGCAGATGGACTGGATGAGCGAAGAAGACACCGCACGCACCATCACGCTGATAGAACAGGCAAAACTTCCCAGCAAAGCACCCTCATCCATGACCACAGAAAATTTCCGCAAACTCATGGCCGTCGATAAAAAAGTACTGGATGGCGTATTGCGTCTGGTCCTGATGAAGGGCATCGGACAGTCGCTGGTCACTGATGATTATACTTCAGAGGCTCTCACCCGGGCTATCGAATCATCATTCGCGGTCTGAGCCGAAGTAATAATCATGAGCGATCCGAAACAAACCAGCACGACCA
>DROB01000171.1 GCA_011321985.1 Gammaproteobacteria bacterium
AAGACATTTTTTGCCAAATCAACACCAATTCGTTTAATCTTCATCTCGGGCTCCTCTTTATCGTTAACTGAATACTCAAACTCAGTTTGGCACATCGATGCCGATAGGTGAGGAGGAGTCCATCCCATTGCTAATGGCCGGTAGCGGACCACTGAACAATAACCCGATCAGGTTATCAATCCGGTATTTTCTATGGACATACAAAACATACGTGCATTCATGATGGTAACAGAAACCGGTTCTTTCTCACGGGCGGCCGAGAAACTGTTCATCACGCAGCCCGCCATCAGTAAACGTATCTCCACCCTCGAATTCTCACTCGACTGCAAACTGTTTGATCGCCTCGGTAAAAATATCCAGCTCACCCAGGCCGGACAGGCACTGATACCCAGCTACCAGAAAATCCTCGCCGAGATCGATGAGAGTGAACGCATCGTCAGCGCATTACGCACCGATGTCAGCGGGCATCTCCACTTCGGCACCAGCCATCACATCGGCTTACATCGTTTACCACCGATACTTCGCCAGTTTACCAACCGGTATCCTGATGTCGAACTGGATATCCAGTTCATGGATTCAGAACAGGCAGCGGCACTGATACTGAAGGGCAGTATCGAAATCGCCCTGATTACACTGCCGGACAGGACACCCCCGCCACTAACCACCCTGCCGGTGTGGACTGATCACATGCAATGCGTGGTTGCCAGGGACCATGTTTTAGCCCGATCAAAAAACAGCACCATCAAGCAGCTTGCCGGGCACGGTGTCCTGTTACAGTCTCACAGTACCCATACCCGTGACATTATCGATGAGGCATTACAACTGGGTTCGGACACCCGGATTATCATGGAATCCAATTACCTCGAAACCATCAAGGCCATGATCCAGAACGGTCTGGGCTGGGGCGTATTACCTGAATCGATGATCGATGACTCATTACACCGGTTAAAGATAAAAGGCATAAAAATGCAACGCCATCTCGGTGTGCTCCTGCATGCTTCGCGAACATTATCGAGCCCGGCGAAGGCTTTATTAGATATATTAAAAGCCACGGTTTAAAAAATATCGCAGTACTCAAAATGTATTCCCCTGTCCTATAATCAGGTATCAATCCGATACCCGATCAAGGAAAACCCTGCTATGCAAACCGTCTTTCGCCTCTGCCTGATATGTGCCATCACAACCCTGTTCTCATGCGGCGGCGGATCAGGCAACAGTAATAACAACACGGTATGGAAGGTAGAACTGGCCTTTAGCCGCGTCGATAACCCATCTGGTTTAGACCCGTTTACTGTCGATGCGACCATACTGCGCGATGGCAGCCCAACGGCCGGCCTGCAACCGCTTATCCAGCTCGGGCGTGGCACACACGATGCTGTTAGTGACCTGGGTGATGGCCGGTACCGGTTTACGGTTACACCGGATCAGACGGGGGAATATCCGGTCACCGTATCATTTGAAACCGGCAGCCTGACGCGTACCGCACTGGTGCTAAAATCGGTACATGCAGACTGGGGGCAACCTATGTCGGTACCCGGTCTGGTCAATACGGAAGGGTATGAGGATGGCGCCACCATCACACCGGATGGCCAGTACCTGTTCGTGCAGACCGGTCCACAATATTTTAGCGGGCTGTTTGTTTTTCTTGCACCGCGAGCAAACGGTGGCTGTGGTGGCGACCGGCTCAATCCTGTGATCTGTCATCATCCCTGGCTGGATACACTGCCCGGCACCTATACCGCGCCCGAACGCCCCGGTTTTTTTGATGGCCGTTTTTCAGGTTCAACCTTCCTGCATAACTCCAATGCCTTTGGTATCGATATCGACCAGGCCCCCATCTTTGCTTTTGCCACCATGTTCTATGGCTTTAAAAAACAACCGGACGGCAGTTTCAGTGAACCTTTTTATGTCGCTTTCGATGATCTAAACGATGCCATCGCCAATCCGTTTGGTATGAGTTTTCGAATGAACGCCGATGGCTCAGCCACGATGATCTTCGCCCATAATGATGGCGACCCCGGCGCAGTCGTTGACCAGGACAATGATAACCTGACCGCAGCTGTTGACAGTGGTTTCGATGTCTACACCCTCGATATCACCCCCGGACAAAATACCTCACTGGGACAATACACGGTCGGCAATCCGCCTGTACGTGGCAGTTTTTTCCCGTCGGCACAGGTTAACTTCGACAAGACAGGAACCGAAGGCGCATATGGCACCCAGGGTAATCCACACCTGTATGTATTAAACGATGGCAGTATCGATTCTATCTGGACCGATGATGAATTCGATGGCGACGATGCTGATCCCGGCAATGACTCAGATATCGGCGATCTTTCAGTCTACACCCTGAGCTCTGGC
>DROB01000172.1 GCA_011321985.1 Gammaproteobacteria bacterium
AAGGTTATCAGGGCGACCATCGTTGTCGATATCATTATTGAATGACACGTCACCATTCTGCCACCAGCCGTAAAGCATCCAGTCATGTCGGCGTGGGCCTCGTGTGTTGTCCAGCAACTGACCGATAGATAACCAGGCAAATTTTCTGAGGTTGTTATCCTGGTTGCCCGAGCCGATAGTGTCACCGTTACCCAGTGCCAGGGAGTAGGTGAATTCGAAAGGACTGTCGGGGTTACCAAATTCGACGAAGTCAAAAACCTCGATACCGATATCACGCGCAGCGTCAACAGGGCGGCCACCAGGGAAGTTATTATTGGCATTGTCGAATGTCCGTCTTCTTAAAGTATTGAAGAAGGTCGCTTCAGGGAAGAACATATGCACCCGTCGTCCAGGTGTTGAATGAGACAGGGATTCGGATGTCTGTGAGAATAAAAACTGACCTACCCGTATCCTGGCACCCAGATTGTGTAATCCATCATCGTCCTGTCCACGAGATAATTGATTCAACGTTACAGATGCATCAAGGAGCTGGGCTCCTGAGCTGACAGAGGAGTTCTGACCACCACTGGTGACACCATTTTGGCCCCACTCGGTAAGGATGAAATAATCGATATCATTATTGATGGGGAGCATGGTGCCACGGATGCCGATACGGGCACGTCTCAGGTAGAAACCATCCTGCGCTGCGCGGTCACGCGGGATAGTTCCTGCTGTAGGATTAGTGCCGTTCAGATTTTTAAGACCGGCAGGTCCTGGTCCCACAGGGTTGCCGACACCGTTGATGTCATCGCTCTGATCAGAGACATAGCGTGGTTGTAAAAACCCCCACATCTGTAAAGTATGGGCTGTGCCGCCGGGCTCAGTACCACGTAATTTGAACCAGTTAGCTGCTTCGATCTGGCTACTCCCGAGAAGAATGGCGCTTCCTATCAAGGTAGAGATCGCCGTTTTCGTTATATTGTGACGCATATTAAACCCCTTTGGTTTATTCGTTATTTTTTAGATTTTATTAAATTAGTCTGCCTGTGCGGGCTATGGTTATGGGCGTATATACGACCAGCCGGCTTCCTGTAGTTCCATTATCCTGACTACGCCGCCAGGGACGACTTCGGCATGTTTGTTTAGTGACGACTTGTCACGCCCCATCGCTTTCATGGTATTGGCGCAGGCGGAAAAGGTGATGCCTGCATCAGCCATACGAGCGATACGTTTTGAGTTCGAGCTCTCTTTAAACAGGGCTCTTAATCCAGGACCGTAAGCGACTACTTCGATGGCAACTTTGTCTGGACCGTAGTAGTTGGCGAGGTTCTGTGCATTGTTCAGCACCAGTTTCTGTGCGAAAGCATCACCGGATGATATATGAAAGATGACAAAATGCTCTGCGAACGGTTTGTTCTCGGGAGCTTCAGGTGTCTTTACGATTCTTTCCGGGTGGAACAGGTCGGTGCTGGCCTTGGGTTTTTTATCGAGCGGTGTCGAATGTACATTGAAGCTGGCAATTATCGCGGAGGCTATAATCGCTTTGGTAATGGATTTGATTGCAGTCGGTTTCACTTTCGTCATCGGTACTCTCCAGTTTTGTTTAAGGC
>DROB01000173.1 GCA_011321985.1 Gammaproteobacteria bacterium
CCTTTATCAATTTCATCAGCAAAAATACCCGCATCCTTTTCAATAACCACATTACCCAGATGATCAACAAAAACCAGACAGGCATCATGTACCAGAATAACCGCCAGCTTAAGTCGCCTTACCGGCTTGTCTTCACCGTTATACACAATAAACCAGGCACCCGGTGCAACACCATCAGGTAGTCTGGAAATTTTTGCCTTAGCCACAATTTCAGGGTCTTCTTCAGGCTCTGGATCAGCTTCAGCCTGAGCTTCAGCCTGATCTAACTCCAAAGATTCTTCTTCCTCCTGATCAGCAACGCCGGTACCCGAATCAGCAACATCCTCGTCATTTATCTCTTTCTCGGATTCCTGCTCAACGGGTGCTTCCTGAATATCAGAAGTCGTCATCAGTGTTTCGTAGGTTGCTTCCAGATCAGAGACAACCTTATCTACAATTTCTTTACCTTTTTTACAACCCGCGAACTTACTTCTGGTTGCTTCAACTATATCCTGATTACTTAAACCCAGCTCTTCCAGTTCGGCTTTTGAACTAATCGGCTGTACGCTCTCAATAATCTTCTGCAAGATCATTAACAACTCAACCCATTCATCATTTGCTTTACCATTTTTCAGGAAGTGGTTAAACAACATGCTCGGCCAGATTTTTAATACCAGAGTTCGGATACCTTCCGGTAACTCCTTACCAATCGTAATTTTACGAATTTCCTGCAGCACAATACTCTTGGCGTGTGCCATTTTTACAGTTTTCTGTGATTTTGCTTCTGTCTCACGAGCTTTACGATAGATGTCTTCTGTCAGCTCCTGTAATTCTTCCAGCGCAATGGTGAAAGCAACAACATCATCATCGTAATCACTAAGCAACTTACGTACAATTTTCTCGATATCGATGTATACCGGATCCTGATGCTCAGAAACGCCAACACCGGCTTCGGCTATTTTATCTAACAACTGGCGAGCCGGGTGCTGATCATCCACAAAGAAATCGGCATCCAGCATTGCGGCTTTAATAACCGGTATCTGTAGACTCAGTAATAGCGTTTTTATTTCATCAGTAATACTTTCTTCATCAATAATTGCATCAAAAATCAGTTTGATAAAGTCGATAGTTTTTTCAGAAACATGATGTACGGCTTTAGTTACCGCACCACCTTCTGTTTCGCCAATACTGGATAGTACGGCTTTTTTAATCTGGTTAGCATCAAAAACCAGAGGTGTCTGACTCAGGTCCTCTACCGGCACCTGTAACTCGGTTAAAGCCGTCATTACCTGCTGTTGTGAGTAGTATCCGGCACCGCCACCAGTGGCTATATCGCTATGCGATCCACCCACATAGTTTTCTATACTTTGTCGAACCTGACTAACCGGCATACCCGCAGGAGAGGCATCGGCTGCACCGCCACCATTACCACCACCCTGAGAGTAACCTCGCATTCCACTACCAAATGCACGCCGAGGTGCAACTGAACCACCGCCAGCCCCCTGAGAATAACCGGGTTGGGAGCTTTGCGGGTATCCCGGAGGAGGCCCCTGAGATGGCATAGGTGGCGGAGAGCCGCCTCCATTCATAGGTGCCTGCTGTGGTGCATGTCCGGAGTATCCCTGCATACCACTGCCAAACGCTCTTCTACCTTGCGGTGGTGGTGGAGTATTTTGGGGCGCCTGTTCAGACGCATCAGTCAGGGCATCATCACCTGACAGGTCTTCTTCGTATGCGGGACTTTCGTAATGGGGTACAGCACCACTAAAATCAATTTCGGGCAATATGCCCTGCTCGATTAACAGATCATTTAGTGTGCTATAAAGTGAACCTGTATCCTTAATCAACGCCTCATTAAAGAAGCGGTATACAACCAGACGGTTAGCATCTGTCAGGTCTGTTTTTGAAACGGACTCGTGCATTGCATCGCAAAAACGTTTGGGCTCCAGCGCTTCGCCATGAAAAATATCATCATTATATTTTCCCAGCTCTTTAAAACGTGCGATAAGGTGATTAATAGCTTCGGCATGATCCATTGCCGCTTTACTGCTGATGGTAGTTAGAGTCACCATCTCATCCATTTCATTTTGTTCAACCAGGCCAAGCTCAAGATTTTTCTTAACCTGTTTTTTCTCTGGCAACTCGTCAAGTTCACTCATGGGCTGCAGATAAAAACTCAACTCATCAACAAACCCCTGCTGAATATCCTTTTTATTGACCCGAACCGCATTCATACACTCAAACAGCTCGTTTTGTTCTGCCGTGCTGGTTGCTTCATCTGCTGCACTAAACAGATAATCATCTGTCTGCTGAAACATATCATCCAGATGAGCCGCAAAAAACGCCTCTAACTGTGAAATTATCTCATCAACCAACTCGGTATAATATCTGGGTTGTTCCTGCTGGTCCTGTTCTGTAGGGTTTCCGGTTTCAGTATCACTCACCTGAAGCTTTCCTCATTATCCATGTTTGC
>DROB01000174.1 GCA_011321985.1 Gammaproteobacteria bacterium
ATCCTGACGGTTATAAATTACGTACGAGCGTGGCGACGATCGGCATCCGTGGTACTGAGTTTGATGCACGATTATGTCAGGATGATTGTGCCGAGGAAAATAGCCGCCTGGAAAAATTACATGATAAAAAAATAGACAATGTAGTAGCCCGTGCTGTTTTTGTTCGCGGTGGTCTTACTGCTATTTCGAACAGGGATATAAAAAGAAGTTTAAAAGCCGGTGGCGCTCTTTTTGAAGGTGATACGTTGATAACGAAACCCCGGTCATATGCAATAATTATTTTCAGGGATAAGAGCCGGATCAGTTTACAGGCTAATACGGTATTTCGTATCGATGAAATGAAGTTTTCAGAAAAGAGTGAAGAGAAAAGTTCTGCCTTATTCAGCCTGCTGCGAGGAGGCTTACGAGCGGTTACCGGGCTGCTCGGAAAACTGCATCCAAAAAAATACAGTATGCGTACATCTGTCGCCACGATCGGTATACGTGGAACAGGTTACGATCTGATGTGTACGGGTGAGTGCGCGGTGATAGATAAAGACATGAAAGTACCCGAGACTAAATTACCGGGGGGGAATGGTTTATACGGTTATGCCTGGCATAAGACGATCGATTTTGGTGGGCAGGTGTTAACTGAAAATCAGGCGGCATTCAAGATGAATAAAACTGCGAAGACAAAGGTATTACCTTACATCCCGCAGTTCTTCAAGGATAACAAGGTCCCCAGACCTGATAGTTTCGATGTGGATGAGACTACCTTGTTCAGTAAGATAAAGTCGGAAGAAGCACCACCTGGTCTGTACGTGAGTGTGACACATGGCAATGTCACCCTGAAAAATAAAACGGGTCAGCAGGTTGCCCTGAAGGCAGGGCAGAGCGGGTACACTGATGTACTGGGGCGGCAGGCAAAACACCTGCCCGGACTACCGGCATTCCAGAAGTTTGATATTTATCCATTACCAGATGTGGCCAACCCGGCTTCGATTAATCTGAATAGCAAGCTGCCCGGTGTTAATGACTCTGGGCTGGTATGTGAGATTTAATCAGGGTGTGGAGGGTTCGAGTACCGAGAGGCTGGAAGAATCAGATGATGGCACTGTTTCTATTGATTCTTGATCGATCTATTTCATATGCTGGAGCGGAAGTGGGTTATCCAATGTGTGACGAACGGCACATTTATGCACTTGCTACACGTTTGTTGCCAGTGATAGGGTTTAGATAGTGTTCTCACCATGGATACTGAAGAGAGCAATGACATAAAATTATGCAAATAGCTAGAAAATTCAATTTGTTAGCTCGTGGTGTCTGTCTCGCCTTTTTAGTCGTAAGCGGTGTGCAGGCCAATCCTGGTGGTGCATCGGTAGTACACGGCTCGGTTACGTTCAGCCAGCCAAACTCAAATACACTTAATGTTACCAATACACCGGGTGCCATCATTAACTGGCAGCAATTCGGTATCGATCAGGGTGAGATCACCCGCTTTATTCAACAGAGCTCGAACAGTACGGTTCTCAATCGCATTATCGGACAGGACCCTTCGACCATCCTCGGGCAGTTAAACTCAAATGGTAAAGTTTTTCTGGTTAACCCCAACGGCATTATCTTCGGTAAGGATGCGGTAGTTAATACAGCAGGTCTGATCTCTTCTACATTAGATATATCAAATCAGGATTTTCTTGATGGCAGGATGCATTTTGCTGACCTGCAAAATGCCGCTGAAATTTTAAACCAGGGTTTTATCTCGGCCAGTGATGGGGGCGAGGTAGTTTTTGTCGCGCCCAAAATTACCAATGAAGGGGTTATCAGTGTCGATAACGGGCATATCGTACTCGCTGCAGGTCAGAGCGTTACCATCAATTCATTAAATTACGACAATATCGAATTTGAAGTACAGGCTCCGGATAATAAAGTTGTCAATCTGGGTGAGATGATTACCGATGGTGGTTCAGTCGGGGTATTTGCGGGTAGCATCGTTAGCAAAGGGACTGTGAGTGCCAATGCGGTAACAATGGATGATGCCGGTAATATCATTTTTGTCGCGCAGACCGATACCGTGATCGAAGATGGCACGGTTACGGCAAGTAGTAGGGCCGGTAAAGGCGGTCATATTCAAATTACCGGGGAACGTGTTGCCTTACTGGGCGAAACCACAGTGGATGCCTCCGGTACAACCGGCGGCGGTGAAGTTTTAATCGGTGGTGATAATCTGGGTAATAACCCGTCAGTTAAAAATGCTTCTGCGACGGTCATCGGCAGTAATGTAGCGGTAAAAGCTGATGCTCTCAGCAGGGGTGATGGTGGCAAGGTCATCGTGTGGTCCGATGTATCAGCGAATATTCAGGGCAAGATTTCAGCCACGGGGGGGAACAAGGGGGGAGATGGCGGTTTTGTCGAAACCTCAGCAAAACAGAATCTGGAGATTACCGCTACACCGGATGTAACCGCAAAATATGGAAAAGGCGGTGAATGGCTGATAGACCCGAATGATATAACGATCTTTGATGTCGGTGCGACTACCACCAATATTAGTACCACGGATCCATTCCTCTCTTTCGGTGATGGGGCTTTTTTGCAGGTGGGTCTTATTACCACGGCATTATCTGGTGGTGCGAACGTAACAATCACCACGGGGACAGGGGGAACGAACCTGGATCTGGGTGATATTAACCTGAATGCGGTTATTGATCTGGACAATACCATCGGAACCAATACCCTGACCTTGAGTGCGCATAACGATATCAATATTAATGCGGACATTCAGGATACTGTTCCCGGCGGACAGACACTCAACCTGGTATTGATTGCGGATAATGATGCATCGGGGCTGGGTAATATAAACCTGGGTGCAAATATCGAACTGGGTGGCGGTAACCTGACTCTGGATACACCCAAGACGGTTTCAATGACCTCCGGTATCGTTAACGTCGGTTCCTTAAGTGTGCCTAACTCAGCTACTTCAGTTTCATTGTCTGGTGGTTCATTCACTATTAATAATGTTTCGACAATAAATGGTTTTCTAACTTTATCGGGTGCGTCACTAAACATTACCGGTACCACGCTGAATTTGAACGGTGGCCTGGCATGGACAGCAAGTTCTACAATTGCGGGTGGCGGCACCGGTAGTCTATTTTTACCGGCAGGTAAAAACTTGAGTGTTTCAGCACCGGTTTCAACGTTGGATGGTGTCTTGCTCGACAACAGCGGTAACATTGCATTCTCTGGCACATCTTCACTGGACTTGATCAATGGCAC
>DROB01000175.1 GCA_011321985.1 Gammaproteobacteria bacterium
ATTGACAACAGGGTTGCCACCTTGTAAAGTTCGCTGCTTGAAAATTTCAGCACATGCCGAGGTGGCGGAATTGGTAGACGCGCTAGCTTCAGGTGCTAGTGGGCTTAGGCCCGTGGAGGTTCAAGTCCTCTTCTCGGCACCATCTTAAGTGCGCATGATAACGCACTTTTCCTTATAAAATCAAGTATTTCCTTTTCTCTTGCGGTAGTGATAGCAAGCTCTGATCCGACGTTTTAGAGCTAAGAAAATAGCTCAATCGATGGTTCCACGACAGACAGATCAGAAGATCTGCCTGCCGCAGCAACAGTCTTATTGTATTCTGAAGTACCCCATCATACCGGCATCTTCGTGTTCTAATATGTGACAGTGATACATATAATCCCCGATATTGACGGCAGGATCAAAACGACCGATAAAATTGACGGTCTCACCTGGCTGCACCAGGACCGTATCCTTCCAGCCCAGGTCAACACCAGTGGCAGCTATTCCATTACGACTCAATATTTGCCACTGGATAGCGTGTGCATGAAAGGGGTGCGCCATAGGAGACATATTGCTGATTCTCCAGATCTCGGTATCACCTTCTGCCAGACTGACGATCTCATCGATTCGATCGATATCAAAAACCTTGCCATTGATTACGAATGTCATACCACCGCTCATGCCGCTACTCGCACCACCCATGGCCATGCTCATCACGAAATTACGGGTCCTCGTCGCATCCGCCGCTGTTAGGCGTTGTGTATTGATATCGGCTGCAGCTGGTAGTGCTGTGTACAGCGTAACATCATCCACTGCCTGTGTCGTAACATCAAAACGCATGATGTCCATCCGCATCCCGTTAGCCATCCTGCCGGTCACAGCATTCATCCCCCCTGTTCCCGGGGCCCCATTAATACCACCCGTTCCCGGCATACCGTTCATACCACCCGTGCCTGCTGATCCGTTCTGCCCTTGCATGATATTCATACCGCCCATGCTATTCATCGCCATCATGTTCGAACCATTGAAGGCTTTGCTTATCAGCATGACTTTTTCACCGACAGCAAGCGGCGAAAAATCGATAATGATCTCGGCACGTTCTGCCGCGCCCAACATGATATGGTCAACAACTACAGGTTTTTCCAGTAACCCGCCATCTGTCCCTACGATGGTAAAAGCAGCACCATTGCTCAAAGCAAAATCATAAGTCCGTGCATTTGAGGTGTTATATATCCTGAAACGATACTGGCGAGTTGCCACTTCAAGTTTGGGTAAGATAGCGCCATTGACCAGGATATCGCTACCTAACATTCCATCGTTATCCATCTCGGTCGTTTTATAAGCCAGCTCACGAACACCATTTACAACATCCTGAAAGCGTCTGTCCTGGATGAGGACAGGAATATCATATTGCCCGGCAGGCAATTTCTTATTCATTTCAAGTTGTGTACTGATGTCATCATTTAAAAGAAAAACACCGGCTAGCCCACGATACACCTGCTCTCCTGTTTTCATATCAGGGTGAGGATGAAACCACAGTGGAGCCGCAGGTTGTAACATCGAGAAGCTATATTGCTTCGAACCATTCGCGGCAACAGGGAAGTCCGGACCACCATCCTGATCACCGGGTATCTTGAAACCATGCCAGTGGATCGTCGTATCACTACTTAAATCATTAACAAGGTTCAGAGTCATCGCATCATTGCGACTGGCTTTTATCACTGGTGGTAACTGCATCCCGTTATAACGCATCATCGGCGTAATCCAGCTTTGACCTGGAGCATTGATGGTCACATCAATACCTTCTCTCGCTGTAAGCGTATAAGTCGCAGCATTATTATTCGCATCACCATCTTCGTCTGATAAGACAGGCAGGAAGTTGAAATCAGGAAGATCGGTTGCTGCAAGATTTTCAACGGTCTTGTTATCTGCAATATTATTACCGGCATTTATCTGATCGAGGATGCTGGTATCTATCCCCATCTGACCCAACTCACTCCTCTCTCTGTCCGTCAGATCACCGCTTGACAGCCGGTCGATCGTATTATTTAGTAAACGTGTACGAGCCAGGCCATACTGATTTTTTCTATCGACCGCGCTCAAGTCAATCTCAGTGGCATCTTTATCCATGATCGTCAGCACTACACCTGTGCCGTCTTTTCCATCCAGTACACCATCTTCCAGATCACTCACCGTTCTTTCGATTAATTCAAAAACTTGTTCGGGCAGCAGATTATAGCTGTTCGCTTCATACGAAAAACTGATGGCGCGATTTCGTGCGAAAGCCTGCTTCTGGTCTCCCGGTATCGCAGTAGTCAGGTCGCCCGTTAATAATAATTCATCTCCTGGTATGCCTTGTACGGGACTGGTACCCTCGATGAGTTCTGATTGAATCAATGCTTTAGCATCCGCTATCGCCTGGTTAACGGGGATGCCTGATCGCAGGAATTTTTTAACCAGTTTAGCCATTATCGTTGTTTCAGGCGTTAAGGCGACAGCCTCGCCCTTTTTCATGAGTGTTCTTAAATCAGCCACACTGAAAACCGTCATTAGGCCCGTACCATCAGGTATAACAGTTTTGCCCGTTGCCTCATCCGTATATTGACCGCCAAAGGTCTCAATAAATATCACCTCTCCATCGGCAGGAAGATCAAAACGCTCAATATTAAATTGACCTCCAGTCGTAGCACCTGTAGCTATAACAGTGTTATTCCGGTCAAACACATTGACCACTGCATTATCGATAGGGCCCTTAAATGCACTTCCTGCCAGATTCGACAATGCAGACGTACTACTACCATCGCTACAGGAAGATAGAAATATCGCACTGGATAGCGCGATCGCAGTTAATTTAAATTGTTCAGTATTCACAGATCGTTTCCTTTTTTATATTGGTACAGCTTATTTCGAGCAGGAACAGCAATGGTTGACATGAATGTTAAAAATATTTGAGACGAGAACAGATAAATCTCAGAAACCGGTAGTGCAGTGGGCATAAAAAGATAATATCCAGCAGGAAGCGGGGTTGATCACAGGCAAACAAACGCTCGATAGTTAACCAGATAAGACCTCTGGCTATCGGGTATACCAGCGCACACCGGCGAATAGATTGTAAAAATTTTGATTACCGACGACTGACATGTATCTTCCACCATTGGCAGAGATGAAAAACCTGAATTGTCGGCTAATCCGATATTGATAGACAGCACTGAGATACAGCTGCCTGTCAGTTCTTGGTTTCGTCGTGCTTGTCACATTGCCCGTATCACCAGGGGATGGCCCGGACGGCCCTCCACCACCGGGATTACCATGCGCCTGCAGTGGTGATGTTCCTGTCGATGAAGAATAAGCTTCATCATATTCATCCCGCCGCCAGTTTAGAGAAAAGCGAAATACGTTATCCCTCCACGCTAACTGATTCATCTCCAGGCTCGATAGTAGACTAAATGCATCACGCCGAGCATCATCAGAATAGTGTTTCTGCATAGCGAATGAAGCACTGTAACGTGTCTCACCCGGCTCATAAGGAAGATAATAAACAGCACTGGTGCCGATACGTTGTGTTTTATAGAGAGATCGTGGATTCTGATCATGGTCTTCAATGATCCAGTTCAGAGTCAGATCCAGCCCCTGGCGATCTTCAGAGAAATAGCCCGCCGTTGCCGAGAGGCTCGCAGCAGTAAAACTATTAGATGTAAATTCATCATTGCGATGCTGGGTCAACGCTCCACTAAAGCGGGCCATCCACTGCTTTGAAACGGCTTGTAAGCGACTGGCAGACAGACTGAAATTACTGATTGTATTATTACTGTCAGTGGCCTCATCTACAGTTGCCGACAGGTCAACACTGTAACCACCTTCTGTTTCTAGTGATTGCCAGCTGAGTGCACCGGCCAGTTCAGTTCCCGTCCTGTTCGTATCCCCTTCCGCGATGTTATCGTAATTACCATTCTGTAACGCATAATTATCGCTGTAACTTAAACCCACGCCAATATTTGCCAGCCATTCGGAGGCGACAGAATAACTGGAAAAAAACAGCAGAAAAATAGAGAGGTATGGATATTTTCCTTTAACGCTCATCAATGCATCTTTCCAGGACTGCCCGCACCCATGCCACCACCCGCGCCGCTGCCCATAGCTCCAGCCGGATTCATCATGTTATTCATCTGTATATCGGAACCCTGCATCATGCTATCCATTCCCTGATTACCTCGCATCTGGAACTCTTTAAAACGCTCCATCATCTGTTGCTGTCGGTTATTATCCATATTCATGAACTGTTGGTGTGCCTGTAATAATTTTTTCCGTTTTGCTGTGGGTAATTGTTTAAAACGCTCATAGGACTGCTGCATACTGTCACTGTTTTTTGGACTCATCTGTTGCCAGCGCTGGAAGCGTGACCACAGCATCTGTTGTTTTTGCGCTGGCATCGACGACCACAGTTTCCCTTTCTCGATCAGGAACTGCTGTTTTTCAGCAGACAGGGTGCTCCACTGTTGTTGATAATTACCCAGTAATGTCTGTGTCCTGTCATCCAGACTGTTCCATGAAGTTCCACCTGCATAGACGGTTCGAATAAGGAAAAAAAACAGCAGGACTATCAGAAAATTTTTATTTTTCATGGTTTATCTCCTCCGGGACCCTTCTCTTACCCTCTGTTTCATCATTACCGGAATCGACCAGATCTTGACGGTTAAACTCGAGAAAAGCCGCATATTCATCCGCATCCATTTCCATCATAAGCGGTAATTGCTCAAGAAAACCTGCCGGCAATGCATCAGGGATTTCGGCAGCAAAGACCAGCAGGCTGACGAGGCTACTGCCTAATAAAAGCTTACGAGCGATTTTCATTTTCAAGTTCTCTCTCTAACCATTGGTAAAATTCTATATTTTCGATAACTGCGACAGGCACATCAGTGTCTTTCACCCAGGCAGGAACATTTTCCTTCGATGCCAGGGGGGGAGGCTGCGACACCACCTGCGGTTGTTGAATCATCCGCCACACGAGCAAGATCGCTACCAGGGAGAAAACAGGTACTGCAACCGACCATGCATTCATACCGAATCGTAGTGACACATTATCCGGTTGATATCTTTTTTCAGGCAAACCATAGATGGCCTCACGAGTCATCTGATGTAGCCGTTGCTGATGCAGATCTGCCAGCTTTTCTGCCTCAAACTGCAAGACTTCATCCGGTGTCAGATCAGTATTATTTTTTTGTTTAGTCATTTATCCAGTCTCCCAGGGCATGCTCCAAATTTTTCATCGCACGCGAAAGATGTGTTTTAACACTGCCTTCCGAGCAATCCATAACATCTGCCGTCTGCTTTACACTAAGCTGTTGCCATTGACGCAACATATAGGCTTCCTGCTGTCTGGCAGGCAATGCCTTCAACGCCAGATCAAATGTTTCCGTCAACTTCCCGACATTATAACTGTCTTCTCCATCCACGAAATCAACGGGCTCCGGTGTGATCTCTTCGTCACCGTAATGCGAGAAATTGATCATTTTCGCCAGACGCGTACGCCATTGCCCCTTGCGGAAGCGGTCAGTTATACGACGAACCAGAATCTTATAGAGCAGGTTTTTCCAGGCTTCCTGCTGGTATTGGTCCGCTACGCCAACAAAATCAATCATCGCTTCCTGCAGTAAATCAAGAGCATCATCGACACTCCCACATCGGTTGGCTGCAAACTTCAGTGCTCCCGCTCGGGTCATCTGAAGAAAGATTTCCAGTTGTTTCTGTAATTCCGGATTCATTCTTTCGCTATTTTAGTAAGCAACTGGTTATGTGATGCCTGTAACGTAATATAGTCCAGCCTGACTCCAGAATAACCATGTGAGATCTGCTTATAAAATAATGTTGAAAAAACATCGGAATACCTTCTGATATGCCGTTTTACCAGACAAAGTACATGGTTACAGCCTATATCGTAATGAACTATCGATTGGTTGACACGTAGAAACTAATTCATATACAAATTCATTGCTGCCCCGCTAGATATGAGAAAAATGAACCGGTAACCCATATATGTAGCCA
>DROB01000176.1 GCA_011321985.1 Gammaproteobacteria bacterium
TATGCAAAGATTAATAATGCGGATTACCGTTTGCTCAAATCATTAACGCCGGGGCCGTATACCTTCATTCTTCCTGGTACCAGCGAGGTACCGCGGCGGCTGATGCATCCCAAACGTCGCCATATCGGTCTGCGGGTGATGGATCATCCGGTGGTGAATGATCTGCTGGATGAGCTGAGACAGCCACTGATGAGCTGCACGCTGGTGATGCCGGGGGAGGACTTTCCGGTGACCGATGCTGAAGACATCCGGGCGCAGCTGGAGAAGCAGGTGGATCTGATCATCGATGGTGGGCATTGTGGCATCGAGCCGACCACGGTTATCCGGTTGACGGACGGGGTGCCGGAAGTGCGGCGGCATGGAAAAGGCAAGGAGCATGGACTTTGATGTCATGGATATCGGTCCGGTTTTACTGTTCAGGGTGGTGCCAGAACGCTGTGATTTTAACCTGGCTCAACCCCTTCCACGACAGAAATTCGTGTAAACTCCGCGCTTGTAGGAACAAGTGATTTAATAAAGTAAGAAAGACCAGCGTGATGAAAAGAGACGAATAATTCTAAATGTCTTCGATACCCGATATTGCCTATACCATCGCTGTTTGGGCTGCCCCTGTTTTATTTGCCATTACTTTGCACGAAGCCGCGCACGGTTGGGTGGCCAATAGACTGGGTGATCCCACTGCAAAAAGTCTCGGCAGAATTACTATAAACCCGATAAAGCATATCGACCCTATGGGGACGGTGGTGGTGCCGCTCTTTCTGGCGATGGTCAGTCCCTTCGTGATGGGCTGGGCCAAACCGGTGCCGGTGCAGCCGCGTTATTTTGAATCACCGTTGCTGGACATGGCACTGGTCGCCGTTGCCGGTCCGGTTTCTAATTTTTTGATGGCCTGTATCTGGGCGATGTTTATCCAGTTGACTTATCTGTCACTGGATCACACTTCGTTGCAGGTTTTTCTGGTCGAGATGGGGAAAAACGGTATCATCATCAATGTCGTGCTGATGGTGCTTAATTTATTGCCAATTCCACCTCTGGACGGTGGGCGTGTGGTCGCGGGTATCTTGCCACCGAATCTGGCAGCGCCGTATATGCAGCTGGAACGGTTCGGTATGATGGTTATTCTGCTCTTACTTGTCAGTGGCATACTCGGTAAAATCTTGTGGCCGATGGTGCAGTATTTTGTCAGTTTCATCGGTTTAATTTTTGGTCTCTAGTTTATGTCGCTGCAGGCGTAACAGGGCAAACGAATAAGGAAAGTATCTTGAATACAGTAGCAACACAACATCAACGTGTTTTATCGGGCATGCGACCGACCGGGCGTTTGCATCTGGGGCATTATCATGGCGTATTAAAAAACTGGATACAGCTGCAGCATGAATATGAATGCTTCTTTTTCGTCGCCGACTGGCATGCCCTGACGACGCATTACGAAGACCCTTCTATCATCGAACAGAGCACCTGGGAGATGGTCGTCGACTGGCTGGCAGCGGGTATCAGTCCGGGTTCGGCAAAATTATTCATCCAGTCAAAAGTGCCGGAACATGCTGAACTGCATACCCTGTTATCGATGATCACACCATTGAGCTGGCTGGAGCGTGTGCCCACGTACAAGGATCAGCAGGAAGTGCTGAAAGAAAAGGATCTGGCGACCTACGGTTTTCTCGGTTATCCTTTATTACAGAGTGCCGATATCCTGGTTTATAAAGCGGGTCTGGTGCCGGTGGGCGAAGATCAGGTGGCGCATGTCGAGCTGACCAGGGAGGTCGCGCGTCGCTTCAACCACCTCTATGGTCGTGAACCGGATTTCGAAGAAAAAGCCAAACAGGCGGCCTCCAAGATGGGCAAGAAAAATGCCCGTATGTTCTTTAAGTACCGCAAAGATTATCAGGAAAAAGGGGATACCGAGGCTCTGGGCGTGGCACAGGCTTTGCTCGATTCGCAGCAGAATATTTCGATAGGTGATAAAGAACGGTTGTTTGGCTACCTGGAAGGTTCCGGTAAAATCATCCTGCCTGAGCCGCAGGCATTGTTGACACCGGCATCGAGGATGCCGGGGCTGGATGGTCAGAAGATGTCCAAATCGTACAATAATACGATCGCCCTGCGTGATGATACCGATACCGTGGCAAAAAAATTGCGTACCATGCCTACCGATCCGGCACGCGTGCGGCGTGACGATCCGGGTGATCCGGCCAAGTGCCCGGTCTGGAGTTTTCATGAGATCTATTCTGATGATGGTACGCGTGAATGGGTGCAGAATGGCTGTAAAAATGCCTCGATCGGTTGCGTGGAGTGCAAGCAGCCGATTATCGATGCGGTTCTGTCCGAGTTGAAGCCGATGCAGGAACGGGCGAAAGAATACGAAGAAGATGAGGCCACAGTAAAAGCCATTATCGATGAAGGAAATGAGGCCGCAAGAGAGGTCGCACGTGATACACTGGAAGATGTCAGAAAAGCGATGGGTATCGCTTACCTTTAGAGCATATCAGATCAGTCATTATGGTAAATCCGGACATACAGGAAACACAAAAATACGAGGAGGAGCAGCGCGAAGCCGCTCAGCGTAAGGAACCGGCTACTCGCGAGGGGGCAGCCAGCAAAGCGCATGCCGGTCAGTCAGAGCGGAAAGATCAGGTGGTAGATCGGGTTGCTGAACAGGCGGCAGAGCAGGTCGCCAGTGAAGCGACGAGCAGGGCCAGCACCCAGAGCGAGATGCCCTTTGCCCTGGTCCAGGGAGAGCCGCTCACCGTGGTTCCTCAGGACCTGTATATTCCACCGGATGCGCTGGAAGTTATCCTCGAGGCATTCGAAGGCCCGCTGGATCTGTTGCTGTACCTGATCAAACGCCAGAACCTGGATATCCTGGAGATCCCGCTGGAAGAAACGACGCGTCAGTACATGAAATACATCGATCTGATGCAGAGCCTGAAGATCGAACTGGCATCAGAATATCTGTTGATGGCGGCGATGCTGGCGGAGATCAAATCACGTATGTTGTTACCTCGCCCGGCTGAAAGTGAAGATGAAGACGACCCACGTGCAGAATTGATCCGTAGACTACAGGAATACGAACGTTTCAAGACCGCTGCGCAGGATATCGATGAATTGCCTCGTGTCGCTCGAGAGATACACCTGACCGATGTCGAACTGCCCGAATTGCATCAGGATAAACCCGTACCCGAAGTCGATCTGCGTGATCTGCTGTTCGCTTTTAAAGACGCGATGTCGCGAGCGGATATGTATAGTCATCATCATATCCAGCGTGAGGCTTTATCGGTACGTGAGCGCATGAGCAATGTGCTGAGTGCCATCAGTGCTGACGGGTTTACTAATTACACCAGCCTGTTCAGTATCGAAGAAGGTCGTCGAGGTGTCGTCGTCACCCTGCTGGCGATACTCGAGCTGGTAAAAGAACAGTTGATCGACCTGGTACAGTCAGAGGCGTTTGCACCTATCCATCTCAAAGCTGCCGGTTCCGAGAACGCGACGGGGCAGCAGAATGATATCGCATGATAATCAGCAACGGGTCATCGATAATCAACCTTACCATTTTATTCAGGTTTGAGGACAAATCATGGAAATAACAAAACTTAAAAATATTCTCGAAGCCGTCCTGTTAGGTGCTGACCGAACATTAACCGTTATCCAGATGGAAGCATTGTTCGAGCTGGATGAAGATCGCCCGACCCGTGATGAGATCCGTAAAGCCCTGCATGAGATGGCTGACGACTATGAAGTACGCGGTTATGAACTAAAGCAGGTCGCCAGTGGTTTTCGTCTGCAGGTGAAGCAGGAATATGCGACCTGGGTCGGTCGTCTATGGGAAGAGAAACCGGCGCGTTACACCCGTGCCTTACTGGAAACCATGTCTCTGATCGCTTACCGACAGCCTATTACACGGGGAGAGATCGAAGAAGTGCGTGGTGTCAGTGTCAGCTCCAATATCATCAAAACCTTACTGGAACGCGACTGGATCAAGGTTCTGGGACACAAAGATGTGCCCGGTAAACCCACGCTCTATGGGACTACCAAAGAATTCCTCGATTATTTCAATCTGAAAACGCTCGACCAGCTACCTACGCTGGCAGAGATAAAAGACCTCGATAGCATCCATCCCGAACTCGAGCTGGATGAAGAGATGCAGAAAGAGCCTGATGCTGAAGCAACTGACCCCGGGGCCAGCGATGATGAAGGCAATGGTGATGATGCTGAAGCAACGTCTGAAATGATGGTTGAGACGGAGCAGGTAGAAGAGGCGGTTGCCAGCGAATCCGTTTCAGGTGACAGTCCAGATGACACCGACGTTGAAAGCGAGGTCATCGATGAAGCAGATTCAGAAGATATGGATTCCGGTTTACAGGAAGCGTCAGAAAAACAGGCTTTTAATGTCTAGGTGAGCCCACCTTTTTTTCGTCAGGCAATAAAACAGAATAACCGTCCTTAATTCAAGAGTTCAATCCATGTCACAGCGTGTTCCACCTGAGGGTGTCAAACAGGAACGTGTACAGAAAGCACTGGCACGGATGGGTTATGGCTCCCGTCGTGAGATCGAACGTCTTATCGGTGAAGAAAAAATTCGTATCAACGGTCAGCTGGCAAAGATCGGCGATCATGTCGTCGCAGGGGATAAGGTCAATATCGGACACCGTCGTGCGGTGATCACTTCCGATGTCAAACGCATCCGGGTATTGCTCTATAACAAACCCGAAGGTGAGATCTGCACGCAGAAAGATGAAGAAGGCCGAAAGACGGTCTTTCAGAGTATCGGTCGTTTGCAGGAAGGGCGCTGGATCAGTGTCGGTCGCCTGGACATCAATTCCAGTGGTCTGTTGTTGTTTACCAATTACGGTGATCTGGCAAATCATCTGATGCACCCTTCCAGTGAGATAGAACGCGAATATGCGGTAAGAGTTAATGGTGAAGTTACCCCTGACATCATCAACAATTTGCTGAAAGGGGTCGAACTGGAGGAGGGCTTGCTCAAGTTTGACCAGATACTTGATGCTGGCGGACAGGGGGCCAACCACTGGTATCACGTGATTCTGAAAGAAGGAAAAAATCGTGAAGTACGTCGTCTGTGGCAATCACAGGATATGCGTGTCAGCCGTTTGACACGTGTTCGCTACGGAAATCTGGTGCTGCCACGAGATCTGAAAGTGGGTAAGAAGAGGGAACTGTCACTGGATGAAATCAAGGCCCTGTTTGAAGATGTAAACCTCAAATGGCCAGAAAACCGTGACGAGATGGCCCGGCAGAGGAGTGATAGAGCTAAAAATGCTTCGATAAAAAACCAGCGGTTTGGCGGTGCGTCCGGTGGTAAAGCGCAGGCAAAAAAGAGTAAAACTTCTGTTTATAGAAAAGGTCGTAAGGACAGGCGTACATAGATAAACATCGAGAACAGGAGTGCCTGTTTTCGATAACTGCTTTTCGTTCAATAAGTGTGGCATCGCGGTTTGCAAACCGCTCCTTGTCGTGTCACTTGTAGGAGCGGAATTTATTCCGCGATCAGAGGTTAAATTAAACCTGCGAATCGTATGTTTTCATCCAGTGGCCGGTCGCCGTTTTTTTGTTGAGGGTAGTTCGATGAAAAAAAATTATTTATCTCATTTCCTGCTTGTCCTGTCTGTCTGTTTGCTGATCACACAACAGGTTTTCGCCCGGACGGAAGGTGAACTTGCTGCAGGCATGGTTAATCCTGGTCATACGGAGAAACCTGCCTGGTTTAAAGTTTCCTTCCTGGATCTGTTTGAAGATGTCGAGGAGGCAACAGCTAAGGGTAAACGTCTGATGATCTATTATTATCAGGACGGTTGCCCGTACTGTAAGAAATTGCTGGAAGACAACTTTGGTCAGCGGGATATCGCTGACAGGACTCAGGAATATTTTGATGTGGTCGCGATCAACCTGTGGGGTGATCAGGATATCGTCGTCGGTGATAAGACATACACAGAAAAAAATTTTGCAGAAGCATTAAAAGTACAATATACGCCTACCCTGCTTTTTTTTAACGAAAATAAAAAAATTATTTTCCGGGCGAATGGCTATTATCCTCCTGAGAAGTTTAGTGCTCTACTGGACTATATAGGGAAGAAGCAGGAATCAAAGATCAGTTATCAGGATTTTATGGCTGAAGCCAGTACCCAGCCTTCTACAGGGAAGTTACATGATGATATCAATACATTGCCTTCAGCATCTGTGCTGACGATGCGAGATAAACCGCTTCTGGTCATGTTCGAACAAAAAAAATGTAATACCTGTGATGAGTTACATCTCGATATCCTGAAACGGAAAGAAAGCATGGATCTGTTATCCGGTTTTGATGTGGTGGTGTTGGATATGTGGTCTGATGAAAAAGTTATCACCCCGTCGGGTGAACGGACGAAGATCAGGAGCTGGGCAAAAAAACGGGGGGTAAAGTATGCTCCGAGTCTGCTCTTTTTCGATAAAAAAGGCGAAGAGGTATTTCGTACCGATGCTTACCTGAAAGCTTTCCACACGCAGACGGCGATGGATTATGTGTTGTCTGGTGCGTATAAGAAACAGAGTAATTTTCAACGTTTTGTCGAAGCACGAGCGGATCGCCTGCGAGGGCAGGGCATCGAAGTTAATCTGATGGAGTGATGTGGCCTGGTTTAAACTGGAGCTGACGGTTATTGCATGAGACTAAAAATGAGGCATGGCGGTTTGCAAACCACTCCTGCAGGTTTGCGTCACTTGTAGGAGCGGAATTTATTCCGCGAACAGAGGTTTAATAGTCAGTCAGATCAACCCGATATACTAACCATGAATCATGCTATCCAGAACATCCCGTTAATCAATCTATCGATCGCTTTCGTGCCCGCACTGGTGACGATAATCATTCTTTTCAAATGGTCACTCAATGCCAGTAATGCTCTGTATGCGATGTCCAGGATGCTGGTGCAGTTGCTGCTGATAGGTTATTTTCTGAGCTACATTTTTGAATCGGACAA
>DROB01000177.1 GCA_011321985.1 Gammaproteobacteria bacterium
AACCGACCTGACCTGCAGACAGAGTATCCCGATCTTCACGCTTGGGTGTAAACACACCCACTTTATCGACGAGATAACTGCGCTGCGTTGACATTACCGTCATCTTTCTTCGAGCGGACATCGTGCCCTGCATTACCCGTACCAGGATGATAACGCCCACATAAGAATCAAACCAGGAATCGATGATCAATGCCCGCAACGGTGCAGTTAGATCTGCCACGGGAGGCGGTATTTCCGCAACGATCTGTTCCATCAACTCATGGATACCTTCACCCGTTTTTGCACTTACCCGTAAAGCATGGCTGGCATCGATGCCGATGACTTCCTCAATTTCTTCACACACTCGATCAGGATCAGCAGCAGGCAGGTCGATCTTGTTCAATACAGGGATGACTTCCAGTCCCTGCTCTATCGCGGTATAACAATTGGCGACACTCTGTGCTTCAACACCCTGAGAAGCATCGACAATCAGTAAAGCCCCTTCACAGGCCGCCAATGAACGTGATACCTCATACGAAAAATCCACATGGCCCGGGGTATCGATAAAGTTTAATTGATAGCTTTCACCGTCATCGGCCGTATAGTTCAGCGTCACACTCTGGGCTTTGATGGTGATACCACGTTCTCGTTCCAGGTCCATAGAATCGAGCACCTGTGCCGACATTTCACGATCGCTGAGACCATTACAGGACTGAATCAGGCGATCGGCCAAGGTCGATTTACCATGGTCAATATGCGCGATAATTGAAAAGTTACGAATATTCTTCATTAATTTAATTTTTAGTTATGATGTTCGGCAATAGCCTTAAGTAAAATTTCAGTATCGAGAAAATAGTGGCACAGAATTTTTTCATCCAGGGTCAACACTGGCACTTTCGTGCCGTAAAGCGCTTCTAGATTCTTGTCATTATCGATGAGTTGTCGTGTTACCGATATATCACGCGCTTCGATGTAAGGCCTGAGCTCATCTTCCATGGCTTCACAAAGGTGACAGTTACTACGCGAATAAAGCTTGAGTTTCAATAACATACCTAATAATAGACAATGTAACAGGTGACCATGTCATACTTCCTGCAGATAACCTCGCCGCTTTTTCGACTCCCTGACATACCGTACTCCTGTAACGGCCACACCGCCATCCCTGGCTCCTTGCGGCATACCGTACTTCCTGTACATAAAAAAACCGGCCAGGCCGGTATATCTACTTATGGACATCTCAAATGCTGGCGGTGATACAACACCCACACCAAACTTATCCAGTCTCAGTGGAAAGGCGGGATTCTAACATGATAGACACTGTTCAGACAGACAATCACTCTAAATCAATGATTTTTCTGAGAACAACAGGGGTATACAGGGTGATACTGGATTGTCTGTCAAAATACCATTTAGAGCAAAGTGAACCCAATGCCAATCCAGATAGCGTCGATACAGCAATCAATAAATCTCGCTGCGAAACAGATGACTCAAGCAGGTGATCAGCCAACAGGGCAAACATCAGCATACTTAAAACAGGGATGATATACATCACGATGGAACCTTTGAGCAAGGATTCCTCATTGATACCAACAACGACGGTATCACCTACTTTTGCATTGATGTTGTTTTCGGCATAAAACTGGGTGAATTTTCGTCCGACCACTTTGGATAAAAGCGAAGTTCCACAGCCTTTTCTTGCCGCACAACCGCCGCATGCCGATTGTGTCTGCGCCTGCAGAACCAGCTTCCTGTCTTTTATATCTACGACCTGAGCCTGCTCTTCAATCATACTCTTGTGTCCCTGCCCGCCCCTTTCCTACCGCAATTTTACTGTAGACTGCGCCATAGACTGGACCGTTTTGATGGGGACTTCGCCAACAGCAGTGACGAAAAAATCATTTTTGGCACTGCCAAATGCATTCACAGCACCCATCGACGAACGCCCCTGCAGATGTTGATTCGTCCCTTTGTTTTTTTCGACAAACACCGAAACAGATGCCAGCCCATCCGAGTACACCATATGCAATAAATCAGGATTATTACGCCTGTCACCTTGAGCATCTGATAATTGTGAATAACGCATCGTGCTCTGGGTTAACATGAAGCCTTTCGGTGGTTTATTGACCGTCCACTCCTGCTGTATGGTCTTTGATACATCCAGTTCAGGCTCATCTAAATCTTCCTGCTCAAATTGTGCAAACTGTTGTATATCAAAGGTTTTTTTTGGTGCATCATCGAGGTAATCAAGCGAAGTGAACATCATTTGCTCTATGACCTGTTCATCATCGGCGACCAGATCACAACGCAGCAGCATACCTGTATCCCTGTCTACCCAGTAACGATAGCCATAACGGAACTGGTCTTTTGGTGATAAATTTACGACCAGTGTCGGGTGGTTAGCGATACGACCATCATCCAGTCGATTTATCGTATAAAGCATCTCGAGCTTATCTATGTTTTCGGGTAATTGAGGATGCAATGACTGTTTTTCGTTCGTGTGCCGTATGGTGACGAGTTCCCGCTCCGGAAAAATAGAGATAACACTGTTGTTCAATCTCAGGATTTTTCTGGATTCACCATCGAGTGCCTCCAGCGTTTCCCATACATTCTTTTCATCCATGGCATGAGTGACTCGCAGGGTCGAGAGCTTATCCGATTTCCTTAAAATGAATATACCCTGATAATTCTGGTTCTGGTCAGCCTCCGAAATGCGTTTTAACATATCAGATAACTCACTGGAAAAGCTGTTACTACTGAAGACAAAAAGAAACGAGGCGAGTACTGCCTGTATCCGGATGTTAGCTCGATATCTGATCAGGTTTTTAGCCTGAAAAAGGGGTAGGTAATACATCAATCGTTCACTTTAAGTGTTTATTTATCCGCCTCATAACTAACAGCTCTAACGTACGGCAGACGACCCTGCAATGCATCCTGGGTAGCAAACTCAAGATGCTGGCTCACCAGCCGCTGATCTACTCGTGGTTCGAGGCGTTTCGCTTTGTTGTCACTAGCCACTTCAAGTGTTGCAGGTACAACGTCAGTATTATCAGCGACCGGAGCGAGCACCTCCGTCTTCTGTTGGGAAAGGGCGGCGACCATAACGACCGCTACAAGAGCAGCCATGGCCATTCCAGCCGCCGGTCTAAACCAGCTAACGCCACCAAATAAGCCAGCCATCAGTCCGGGTTGGTCAGATTTAACCTCTGACCGAAGGGTGCCCTTATGCTCGGCTATATTATGCTCGGCTATATTCTCATCAGCCAGAGCTCCACGCACGGCACTGCTCACGTCGATGAATGAGGCATCACCCATCTCTCCTCGTAGAGCATCGCCTACCATCAGATAACGCTGCGCCGTGCTCGCGTCACTCGCCTCGGCAGAAAGAGAAAACGACACCAGTTCATCACAGTGCATCTCATTATCCAGAAAAGCCGAAATTCTTTCATCACGTTTGCTTGTTGATTTGCTCATTACTCTGACCACACATAAATCAAATTAAAATTCAAAAAATAATTGCTGCCTGCCTATCAAGGTAGACCAGCATGACCACATGTCTATGACATCTGGCTCACTACCTGCCGGCTGCCATCATCCAGGATCGGTGCCAGCTTGTCATCAATCGCCTCGCGAGCACGAAATATTCTCGACCTCACGGTGCCAATCGGACAATCCATGACCGCCGCTATATCCTCATAGCTCAGACCTTCGATTTCTCGCAAAGTTATCGCTTCGCGTAAATCCGAGGGTAATTCGCCCATGGCCCGATGAATTGTCGTTTCCAGCTCCGATGCCAGTGCTTCACGTTCGGGTGTTGCATATTCTTTTAACCATTCACTGGCACCATAATCCTCAGCGTCCTGTACATCGATGCTATTGGCCGGGCTCTTGCGTGATTGGGCAACCAGGTGGTTTTTTGCCGTATTGATCGCGATGCGATACAGCCAGGTATAAAACGCGCTATCCCCACGAAAATTAGGTAATGCACGGTATGCTTTAATAAACGCATCCTGGACCACATCGGGCACATCCGACTGATTTCTCAAAAAACGGGAAACCAGCTTGGATACACGTAACTGGTATTTCAATACGAGCATATCAAATGCTTTCTTATCGCCCTGTTGTACTCGCACGACCAGTTCCTGGTCTATCTCACGCTCGCTCATTGAAACCCCTTGATAATGAGCGATATATCACCCTGCATTCTGTGACCGGCGTATTCCACTATAGTTCCCGATGTTATTATAAGTTTTTGTATTTTGGACGGTTAACGTGCAAACTTACCCTATTTTATCCGGTTCTTAAAGTCGAAATAAGCCAACATAAGCAAAACTGACCAAAAAATATGCCAACCACTTATCAATTTGACGCTTTAATCATCGGCGGCGGTGCCGCTGGCCTCAGCCTGGCATTGCGCATAGCGGATAAATGTAATGTCGCCATCATAACAAAGGGCCCCGGCAAAGACGGCAGTACCTACTATGCACAAGGTGGAGTTTCTGCTGTCTTAAGCAACAAAGATTCTTTCGAATCGCATATCGAAGATACTCTGAATGTGGGTGGTGGCCTGTCGGACATTGATGCTATCAAGTTCACCATCGAAAACGGTCCGGCTAACATCCGATGGATGCAGGAGCTGGGTGTGCCCTTTAGCAGGGAAACATTTCAATCAGGCAAGCGTGAGCTGCACCTGACCCGGGAAGGGGGGCACACACATCGTCGTGTCGTACACGCAGCAGATGCGACGGGTAAAGCCATGAGTGACACTCTGGAGAACCATGCCAGGCAACACGAGAACATCACTTTTTTTGAACACCATATCGCTGTTGATCTGATCACTACCGAGAAGCAGGAGATCAAAGATACGGAAAACACCTGTATCGGTGCTTACGTGCTCAACAACAGGAATAAACGCGTGGAAACCTTTCAGGCACGATTTGTCATCCTTGCTACCGGTGGTGCCAGTAAAGTTTATCTCTATACCAGCAATCCCGATGGCTCGACCGGTGATGGTATCGCGATGGCATGGCGCGCGGGTTGCAGCATCAGTAATATGGAATTTAACCAGTTTCACCCGACCTGCCTCTACCATCCGGAAGCCAAATCATTTCTTATCACTGAAGCGGTTCGTGGCGAAGGAGGCAGATTATTACTGCCTGATGGCAAGCAATTTATGCATAAATTTGACTCGCGTGGTGAACTGGCTCCGCGTGACATCGTCGCCCGTGCCATCGACCATGAGATGAAACGTCTAGGTATCCCCTGTCTCTATCTCGATATAAGCCATCGCTCGACGGCCTTTATTGCTTCACACTTTCCGACCATCCATGAGCGGTGCTTAACCTTTGGTATCGACATCACGAAGGAACCTATGCCCGTCGTACCCGCTGCCCACTACACCTGCGGCGGTATAAATACCGATTTAAACGGTCGCACCGAAATCAATAATCTATATGCCATCGGTGAGACCGCTCATACCGGACTGCACGGTTCTAACCGTATGGCGAGTAACTCATTACTGGAATGCCTGGTCTTTGCCCAGTCGGCTGCCAGACACATCACAGCACTCACCACAGAACCCCATAAGTATCTGAACATATCGAGCTGGGATGCGAGTCGGGTAACGGATTCGGACGAAGATGTCGTCATCTCCCACAACTGGGACGAACTGCGGCGTTTCATGTGGGACTATGTCGGCATCGTAAGAACCGACAAGCGACTGGAACGCGCCATGCATCGAGCCAGTTTACTGCAACAGGAAATCGAAGACTATTACAGCAATTTCAGGATAAGCAGTGACCTGATAGAACTGAGGAATCTGACCCTGGTCGCCGAGTTAATCATCCGCAGTGCCATGACGAGAAAAGAGAGTCGCGGCCTGCACTATTCTCTGGATTATCCGGTCGCCGATGAAACATCCATAGCAAGAAATACTGTCTTGAGACCGCAACAGAAATCGAACAAAGAAAAAATTAAAATTATCAAATAATCAAGGATATCCATGTCACAAGCCCGTTATATAATCGAACCAGATGAACTAGAAGCCTTGCGAACAAACGAGAGTATCGTCATCGTCGATCTGTGCAAAGCCAGACAATACACCCAGGCACACATCCCTGGTGCACACTTTATCCACTACGCTGATATCGTAAAAACGGATAAACCGGTGATGGGCCTGCTACCGGATAATGATTCTTTTTCAGCACTGCTATCCAGCCTTGGCATCACCCGAAAATCGCTGATCGTCGCTTACGACGATGAAGGCGGTGGATGCGCAGCACGCTTTGTCTGGACACTGCATGTGTTCGGCCACGAGACCGCAGTCATCCTCAATGGTGGCTTGCACAGCTGGGCAAATGAAGGTCACGCGTTGAGTAACACGGTACCAGACAAACCGGAGGCCAGTGGATACTGCCTGAAAAAAACACATCGTCACACGGCTACGCGTGCTTTCATTCAGACTCACCTCGATGATGAGAACCTGGTACTGCTCGATGCTCGATCTTCCGCCGAATACAGTGGTGAAAAAAAATTTGCCGAAAAAGCAGGGCGCATCCCCGGTGCCATACACTATGAGTGGACCGAAGCAATGGACCAAAGCAACAATCTTCGCCTGTTACCCGCTGAGGAGATACAACAGAGACTGGATGGCCTTGGTATAACGAAAGACAAGGAAGTCATCTGCTACTGTCAGTCACATCACCGTTCGGCTTACTCATGGCTGGTTCTGAAATCACTGGGGTATGAGGATGTGTTGGGTTACCCCGGTTCCTGGTCGGATTGGGGCAACCACCCTGACTTACCGGTCGAGCTGTAACCAACAGAATTGGCCTCTGACCTGCACAAAAGAAAATGTCTTCTTCCGACGCAAAGCGGATGTTGAGAGATTTAGAAACATTTTTTTAAAGGTCAGCTTATGGCCGGTAGCTGACTTTTGGATAACGGCAATCCACACCATCAAATATTCAAAATATTCTCACGGTAATGCTTCAACTCCGCAATCGAATCCTTAATATCATCCATCGCCAGATGACTGGACTCCTTGGTATAAACCATTTTCTTTTCCGGAGCCCAACGACTGGTTAATTCTTTCAACGTACTCACATCAAGATTTCGGTAGTGAAAAAAGTCTTCCAGCAGAGGCATGTATCTTGCCAGAAAACGTCTATCCTGACAGATACTGTTACCACACATAGGTGATTTCCCGGCTGGCACATATTGCCTTAAGAAGGCCAACGTTAAATTTTCTGCGGTCTCTTCCGAGATCGCACTATTCTTTACACGATCGGTTAAACCCGATTTGCCGTGCTGGTTGGTACACCATTCATCCATGTTATCCATGACATCATCCGCCTGATGGATCACGATAGAGGGTCCCTCGTCGATAACTTTCAGGTTTTTATCTGTCACGATCGTGGCAATTTCTATGATCAGATCGGAGTTAGGGTCCAGCCCCGTCATTTCAAGATCTATCCAGATCAGGTTTTCATCACTTATTTTTGACATAGTTACTCTATTTCCTTAATTCATCAGGATTAACCATTACCATCAATCAAACCAACTCTGATGGAGTGCTGAGCTAATCAATGGTATATTTGGGAGATATTACAGGCTACAACAGATAACACAAAGAGTTTTTAATGAACGAGTTACCCGGTTTCACCGTTTTATTTCTTGCCATGCTGGCGATATCGACACTGATGAGGATATACCTGTCCCAACGGCAGATAAGATACGTTGCTCAAAACCGTGCACAGGTCCCCGAAGCGTTTGCTGGCAAAATCTCGCTGGAAGACCATCAAAAAGCGGCAGACTATACCTCAACAAAGGTGAAATTTGGTCGCCTACCTATGTTTTACGAAATCATCTTGCTGCTCATCTGGACGCTGGGCGGCGGACTGGCATGGCTTGATCAGAACATCATCACTCTGGGACTCGACCCCATACTGACCGGTATCGCAGTCATACTTGCCTACACCTTTATCTCTTCACTGCTTGACCTGCCCTTTTCACTTTATAGCACCTTCGTCATCGAAGAAAAATTTGGCTTTAATCGCACCACGATAAAAACTTTTATTACCGATATGCTTAAAGGCAGTCTACTGGGCCTGCTCATCGGTATCCCATTGCTCTATGTGGTCCTGTGGTTGATGGAGCAGGCTGGTGAACAATGGTGGATATACACATGGCTGGTCATCAGCGGCTTCAGCCTGTTTATGATGTGGGTCTATCCGACATGGATCGCGCCTGTCTTCAATAAATTCGAACCACTGGAAGAAGGCGAAACACTTGACCGTATAACCCGTTTGCTCAAGCGTTGCGGATTCAATAGCGATGGCATCTTTGTCATCGATGGTTCGAAACGATCATCACATGGCAATGCCTATTTCTCCGGCTTTGGTAAAAACAAGCGTATCGTCTTCTTCGACACACTGCTAAAGATGCTGAGTGACGATGAGCTCGAAGCCGTGCTCGCGCATGAGCTAGGCCATTTCAAGAAGAAACACATCATCAAGGGCATGGTCATCTCTTTTGGCATGACCCTGATCGGCCTGGCCGTACTGGCATGGTTGATGAAGGCCGAGTGGTTCTACACCGGTCTTGGCATAGAACACCCCTCGACCTATATGGCATTATTATTATTCACCCTGATCATGCCTGTTTTTACTTTTGTCTTTCAACCTCTATTCAGCATATTTTCTCGCAAGAATGAATTTGAAGCCGATGCTTTTGCGGCAGAGCAGACCGATGCGAAATACCTGATTCATGCACTGGTCGGCTTATACCGTGAAAATGCGAGCACCCTGACTCCCGACCCCTGGTACTCTGCATTCTATGACTCGCATCCACCAGCACCGGTACGGATTGCGCATCTTAATACTCACGCCTGATGCACATGAAACCATGTATCAGAGATTTTTTACGAGACAGTTTTCTGCCACCACAGTGGTGGAAATGAATAATAAAACTTCAAAGGTTAACTATGAACATTTCAATCAGTACTACATTTAACGCTATCCTCTTTTTATCGGCAGCCTGTATGAGCAACATATCCTTCGCCAACGATATGGGCGAAGAACCACTGGATGACCCTGTCGCACACGGTGAAGAAGCGCATAAGAACCACTGTTATAAATGTCACAGTGATGATGTCTATACCCGCGATAACCGCTTCGTTAAATCCATCGACGCTCTCAGCCAACAGGTTGTCCGCTGTAAAGAAGGTAGTAACGTCCCCTGGTTCGACGAAGATGCTGATGCCGTCGTCCAGTTTCTGAACAAAAAGTATTATCGCTTTTAAACTTTCAGGATAATGATCGAACTATCGTCAAAACAATGCACCGAATCACCAGGAGATGGCTCAGCATTAGGCCAGGATGAAACAGAGGAACTATTGTCATCACTGGAACCTCGATGGCAACTGGGCGAGGAAAGAAAGAGCATCAGCTTCACTTTCACTTTTGATAACTATTATCAGACCATGGCTTTCGTTAACGTAGTCGCACAGATCGCTCATCAACAGAACCATCACCCTGAACTCCTCATCAGCTACAGACAATGCAACATCCGCTACAGTACACACAGTGTCGGCGGCCTGTCAGTGAACGACTTCATCTGTGCGGCAAAAATCAATATCGCACAAAAGCTATAGAACCCGATATGGCAAAACGCAGACTATCGAAACAGCAGCAACGACGCATCGCCACACTTCAGAAGAACAAGATCAAACACGATCTACGGCTGGACAGACAGGAGTTTGATGAGACCAGCACACAAACAGCCCGGGTCATCAGTCATCACGGGCGTCAGCTATACGCCGAGACCGAGGATCACGAAAAGATAAAATGCAAGATCCGACAGAATCTGGGAGATATCGCCTGTGGTGATTACGTGCTGGTCCAGCAGGCGAAAGATAATGCCGATAAGAAAAAAACGGGAGACCTGCCCGCCTCTGAACAGTCTGTCGAATCACAATATGTTGTCGTAGCCGTACAGGAAAGGACAAACCTGTTGGTAAAAACCGGTTTTGCAGGTTCGATCAAACCTGTCGCAGCCAACATCGGACAGCTGGTTATCGTCACCTCATTAAAACCCAGACCTAACCCCTACCTCATCGACAGGTATTTGATCGCGGCTGAAAACCTGCCCGCTAAAGCACTTATCATCATCAATAAAGTTGATCTACTTGATCACCAGAGCAAACGGGTAATCGATGATCTAAGCTCACTCTACGAAGAGATCGGTTATCGCGTAATCCTCTCCAGTATAAAACAGGATATCGGCACACAGGAGATTTCAGAGGCACTGAGCAATACAACCAGTATACTGGTAGGTCTATCCGGTGTCGGAAAGTCTTCCATCGTCAAAACCATTTTGCCAAAAGAAGAGATTAAAATCGGGGCCACCTCGACAGCCACTGGTGAAGGCAAACACACGACAACGGTATCAGCCCTTTATCACCTGCAATGCGATGGAATAATTATCGATTCACCTGGGGTACGTGACTTTACCCCCAACAACAATAGTCTGGATGAGATCATGCAAGGATTTATCGACATAAGACAGTTTAGCGGTAGCTGCAAATTCAGTAACTGCAGTCACCGCGACGAACCGGGATGTGCCCTGAGACAGGCAGTGACTGATGGAAAAGTAGACAAGCAACGTTTTAATAATTATTTACGGCTGGTACAGGAGTTTAATGAAAAGGGATAAACTACCCCACGGATAAATACAGACTCAGGGGCACCCCTACCAGTTGATCTTGCTCTTAGGACATAATCAATTAACAGAGGTACCCTGAAGATAAATATCGCTTAAAGAGACTGCTGGCTTTTGATCATGGTAGATGAAACATTTAAAGAAGCTCAGCCTGCAACCTGAAATTGACGGAGATAGGATTGTGGTCAGAGGAAGAGACCTGCAGCACCCTGTCACTCACTACCTCTAATTGTCGATAAAAGACATGATCAATCGCATTGCCAAAAACATGTGTTTTATTATTAACCGGATAATCGATATCAGACAACGCCAACCTGTCGATCAACTCTCTCACCTCCTGCAACCTATCACCACTCCAGCTGTTAAAGTCACCAGCAACGATCATAGGACCATCATGTTGCTTTATCGCACCATATAATTTCTCCAGTTGTTCTCGGTAAGCTTTTATACCCAGGGTGAAATTAATTCCATGAATATTTGCAACCAGGAGCCTGCCCTCATAACCATCGATCTCGTAATAACTTATCAACGTAGACTTGGGCACCCTGATAAAGGGTTCTACAACCCTGAAACCACAGCTATGCACCGCATGCACGCTTGCGGCGGTCATCACTCCAGCAGGAGCACCATCCAGATAAAAAGCCGTATTCATCTCCCAGTTGAAATCATTTACTTCTAATAAATGGATCAACTCATCATCCAGCTTGGCTTCCTGAATCGTCATCAAGTCATGTCCCTGAGCGAGAGACGATAAATCCCTCCGCCAGTTATCACCGTTCCCCTTGTAGATATTCCAGTTCAGAAAAGTGATACTTTCCGGATCCAGACCTAAAGTATTCATTGGCGGTTCATTCATCTCAGTTGTCATCTCACAGGACTGTAGTTCACTGACAGCCGTATCGTCATCTGAAATAATTTTCAAACGACTACCCTCTGAAAACCCTATCGCCAGGAAAAATAACATAACCAGCAATACGACTAACCTGAATCGGCCTGCTAACATCAGGCTTCAGTGTTTTGCTTTATGTACAATACAACCATACCAATACACCAGAGGATAAAGAATATGCAATGTTAAGACCATCAACCAGCAGCAGGGGTATCGATATCGAGCTCATATGTACACATTCACAACGCATCCCGAAAGTCACTCTTCTTTTCCCTTACCGTCAGTATGTGG